>JALOAP010000183.1 GCA_023228745.1 Dehalococcoidia bacterium
GAGGAGGTCGACACCCCGGGCCAGAAGACCATCGCGGAGCTGGCCAGCTTCCTCGGCATCGAGGAGCGCCAGACCGCGAAGGCCGTCTTCTTCCGCGCGGACGGCGAACCGGTCTTCGTCGCAATCCGCGGCGACCTCGAAGTCAACGAAGTGAAGCTGAAGAACGCGCTCAAAGCCACAGTGCTCGAAGCCATGGACGACGAGGCGGTCGTGCGTGCTGGCCTCGTCGCCGGTTCTGCGGGCCCGGTCGGGCTCAAGGGGATGCGCATCGTCGCCGACCCGAGCGTTATCGAGGCGGTCAACCTCGTCGCCGGCGCGAACGTCCCCGATCGCCACCTGCGGAACGTGAACTACGAGCGCGACTGGCGCGCCGACATCGTCGCGGACATTGCCCTCGCCCGCGCGGGCGACCAGTGCGCCCAGTGCGGCGGCACCCTCGAAGTGAAGCGAGGCATGGAGATGGGCCACGTCTTCAAGCTCGGCACCCTCTACTCCGAGGCGCTTGGCGTCCACTACCTCGACGAGCAGGGCGAACGGAAGCCCGTGGTCATGGGCTGCTACGGCATCGGCCTCGACCGCATGATCGCCGCCTGCATCGAGGCGAACCATGACGAGAGCGGCATCACCTGGCCTGCCGAGGTGGCTCCCTACGACGTCCACGTCGTGGTGCTCAACCTCGACCAGCCCGCTGTGACCGAGGCCCTCGAGAAGCTGGAGCGCGACCTCGTGGACGCGGGGCTCTCTGTCCTCATCGACGACCGCCCCGACTCCGCGGGAATCAAGTTCAAAGACGCAGACCTCGTCGGGATCCCCGCGCGAATCACCATAAGTCCGCGCGCACTCGAACGCGGGGGCCTCGAAGTGCGAGACCGCAGAAGCGGTGAGACGGAGGTCGTTCCGGTGGACCAGGTCCTCGAACAGATCGCGAAGATTCGTGCGGCGTCCAACCCCGTCATCTGACTGCCCGTTCCGCTAGACGCTTCGCACCGGCACCAGCCCGGCACGCTTCGCGCGCTTGCGCAGCGTGCTATACTCGCCTCAGTAGCATTCCAAATCGGAGTGGGCGCTGAGCCCACTTTTTTGTTGAGCACTATGAAGAGTGATTTCCTGCTTGCGATCGGTCAGCTCGCCGCTGAAAAGAACCTCTCGAGGGACATTGTCCTGGAGGCCGTCGAGGCTGCGCTGACATCCGCGTACCGGCGGGAGGGCGAAAATGCCCCCAACGTGTACGTGAAGATTGACCCCGAATCGGGCGACATCCACGCGTACATGCAAAAGATCGTGGTCAATGAGGTGGAGGAACCGAATCTCGAGATCTCCATCGCCGATGCCAAGCGGTACAAGCAGGATGCACAGGACGGCGACGTCCTCGACTTCGAAATGAAACTTCCGGAGAACGCTGGCCGTATCGCCGCCCAGACGGCGAAGCAGGTCGTGCTCCAGCGCCTTCGCGAAGCCGAGCGCGACGCCGTCTTCGAAGAGTACTCTGGCAAGGAAGGCGAAATCGTCGTCGGCACCGTGCAGCGTGTCGAACCGCGCCAGGCCATCATCGACCTCGGCAAGGGCACCGAAGCGACGCTGCCGTTCAGCGAGCAGGTGCGAAATGAGCACCTCCGCGCCGGGCAGCGCGTGAAGGTCATCATCCTCCGCGTCGAGCGTGCCGCGAAGGGCCCACAGGTGGTGGTCAGCCGCGGCCATCGCAGCCTGCTCCGCCGCCTCTTCGAGCTGGAAGTCCCGGAGATCAAGAGCGGCACGGTCGAGATCAAGTCCATCGCCCGCGAAGGTGGGCACCGCAGCAAGGTTGCCGTCCACTCTCGCGTGCCGAGCATCGACCCCATCGGCGCCTGCGTTGGCATGCGCGGGACGCGCATCCAGAACATCGTTAATGAGCTCGCGGGCGAACGAATCGACGTCATCAAATATGACCCCGACCCGGCGAACTTCGTCTCCAACGCCCTGAGCCCGGCGCAGGTGCTCGATGTCGAGATCGATGTCGATGAGCGCCGTGCCACCGTCACCGTGCCCGATCGGATGCTGTCGCTTGCCATCGGCAAGGAGGGCCAGAATGCCCGCCTCGCCGCGAAGCTAACCGGTTGGCGCATCGATATCCACAGCCAGACCGCCAGGGAGCGCCTCGACCAGGGCCTCGAACTCGAGGAAGAACCCCGGACCTTCGAGCCCTTCGCCCCGGGCGAAGTGCCGGATATCGACATCATCGAGGAGGCGGAGGAAGTCGCTGCCGCGGCCAGTGCCGTCCCCGAAGCCGAAGAAGCGCCGGCCGAGCTTCCCACTCCCGCTGCTGAATACGCGCCTCCCGCTCAGCCCGAAGAGGAAGAGGAGGAGGAACTCACCTTCGCCCAGGCGCTGGCACAGATGCCCGTTATCGACCGCGAAGAGCGGGAGTCTGAGGAGTACGGCGAGGAGTACGAAGAGGAGGAAGGCGAGGAATACGAAGTTCCCGCCATGGTCGAGCCCGAGGCACGGCCAACCGCCATCCGCTTCGCCGAAGACGTGCTTCCCCGGCAGCAGGAAGAGGAAGAGGCCAAGAAGGCCGCTCCCAAGCGGCAGCGTCGTGCCCCTCGCTTTATCGAGGAAGACGACGACGAATACGACTACACGGGGCGCATCCACTAAGGAGTTCACGTGAAGGGCCCGAAGCCGCGGCACGTGCCGCAGCGCACCTGCATCGGCTGCCGGCAGGAAGCCGGTAAACGGGCCTTCATACGTATCGTCCGCACCCCCGAACAGCGCGTCCTCGTCGACCCCACGGGAAAGGCGAATGGGCGCGGTGCGTACCTCCACCCCCTTCAAACGTGTTGGGAGAATGCCCTCAAACGGGGTACCATTGGCTACGCACTGAAGATCACCCCGGTTGAAGAAGATGTGGAGGCGCTGCGCGCCTTTGCCAGGACGTTACCGGTCGAAGAAAGCGAAGGCATATGACACAAACCTCCTCGAAGGCACGACAGGTAGAGCTACCCGCCGCCCTCACGGTCAAGGACCTCGGCGACCTCCTTGGCGTGTCCCCCGTCGAGATCATCAAGCGACTGATGACCCACGGCGTCATGGCGGCAATGAACCAGACCATCGACTACTCCACCGCCGCGCTCGTCGCTGGCGACCTTGGTTTCGACGTGCGAGCAATTGAGGCGCCCGAGGCTGCAGTAGCGCCGGCAACCGATGCAGACGACATCGTCGATCCACCGGAGACGCTCAAGGAGCGCCCTTCGGTGGTCACCATCCTCGGCCACGTCGACCACGGCAAGACCAGTCTGCTCGACGCCATCCGCCGCACGAAGGTCGCGGCTGGCGAGGCCGGTGGCATCACCCAGCACATCGGCGCCTATCAGGTTGAGCGCGATGGCAAGTTGATCACCTTCATCGACACCCCGGGCCACGCCGCCTTCACCGCGATGCGCGCCCGCGGCGCCCAGGTCACCGACATTGCCATTCTTGTTGTCGCCGCAGACGACGGCGTCATGCCACAGACCATCGAGGCGATCGGCCACGCGCAGGCCGCCGGCGTGCCCATGATCGTGGCGATCAACAAGGTCGACCGGCCCGAGGCGAACATTGACCGCGTGAAGCAGCAGCTCACGGAGCACAACGTCATCGTGGAAGACTTCGGCGGCGACGTTATCTCCGCTCCGGTCTCCGCGCTCAAGGGGACCGGTATCGACGACCTGCTCGAATCCATCAACCTCGTCGCCGAGATTTCCGAGCTGAAGGCAAACCCCGACCGCGCCGCCAATGGTGTTGTGGTCGAAGCCGAGCTCGACGCCAGCCGTGGCCCCGTCGCTACCCTGCTCGTCCAGGGCGGCACGCTCCGCCAGGGCGACGCCATGGTCGTCGGTGAGATTGGCGGCAAAGTGCGGGCGATGTTCGACGACACCGGAAAGCGGGTGAAGGTCGCTCCGCCGTCCACGCCGGTTATCGTCATGGGCCTCGAAGCCGTGCCCGAAGCCGGCGAACGGTTCCGCGTTGTTGGCGACGAGCGAGAAGCACGCGCCATCGTCGAGGAGCGCCGTCGCGAGCGCGAGGCGCGCGAGCAGCGTGGCGCGGGCCATGTCAACCTCGACACGCTCTTCAACGAGATCAGCGCCGGGAAACTGAAAGAGCTGGTCATCGTCCTGAAGGCAGATGTGCGGGGCACGGCTGAGGCGATCCGGGCCTCCCTCGAGCGCCTCAGCAACGAAGAGGTCAAGGTCAAGATCATCTACGCCGCCACCGGCCCGGTGAGCGACAACGACGTCATGCTGGCCGAAGCCTCGAACGGTATCGTCGTCGCGTTCAACACTCGCGTCGACCCCACCGCCAGGAAGCGAGCCGAGACCGTCGGCGTAGAAATCCGCACCTACACAGTCATCTACCAGCTCCTCGAGGACATCGAGAAGGCGCTCACCGGCATGCTCGAGCCCGTCTACCAGACCGTCATCGATGGCCACGCCGAAGTGCGCCAGATCTTCAAGTCCAGCAAGGTCGGCAACATCGCCGGCTGCTACGTCCTTGACGGCACCATCCGCCGGAACTCGAACATCCGCGTGCTTCGCGGGAACGAGGAAGTCGGTCGCGGCCGCTGCGAAGGCTTGAAGCGCATCAAGGAAGACGTCCGTGAGGTACACGCTGGCTACGAGTGTGGCGTGACCATCAGCGGTTTCGACCGCTTCCAGGAAGGCGACATCCTCGAGTTCTCCCACGAGGAGCGAGTCTCCTAACGCCCCCGGAGGCGGTCCATGAGCCGGCGCACTACCCGCGTCAATGAGCTCCTGCGCGAGGAGCTGAGCAATCTGCTGTTGCGCGATGTGAAAGACCCTCGCATCGCGCACGGCCTCGTTTCCATCACGGAGGTCCAGGTTTCACCGGACCTCCGTCGCGCCACTGTCTTCGTCTCCCACCTCGGCGACGAAGCGGACCGCGACGAGGTCCTCGCCGGGCTGCAGAAGGCTGCGCACTACATGCACAACGAGCTCATGCGCCGGCTCAAGATGCGCTACGTGCCGGAGTTTACGTTCCGCTTCGACCCTTCCATCGAACGCGGTGCCCGGCTCGCCTCGCTCATCAGCCAGGTCACGCCCTATAGTGCGCCCGGCGACGACGAACCGCGCGACTAGCTCATGGCCAGGCGCGCTCCCGGCTGGCCAGCAGGCATCCTCCTGCTCGATAAACCCCAGGGCTGGACCAGCCATGACGTGGTAGCCAAGGCCCGGGGCATCTGTCACCAGCGTCGTATCGGCCATACCGGCACCCTCGACCCAATGGCCACCGGCCTGCTTGTCCTCTGCCTCGGACACGCGACCCGGCTCGTGGAGTACATGTCCGAACACGACAAGCAGTACGTCGGCGAGATCGTGCTCGGTGTCTCCACCGACACCGACGATGCCGAGGGCCAGGTGATTGCGAAGCAGCCTGTTCCTCCACTCGACGACGCTGTGCTGCGTTCCCTCGAGCAGGAGTTCACCGGGGTCATCGAACAGGTCCCGCCCGCGTACAGTGCCGTGAAAGTTGAAGGCCAGCGCGCCTACGCGGTCGCCCGCCGGGGCGGCGAGTTGGACCTCGCGGCACGGCCGGTGCGCATCGATCGCATCCGTCTGGCCTTGCTAGAGCCCGGGCGGCTCTCCATCCATCTCGGCTGTGGCCCGGGCACCTACGTCCGGAGCATCGCTCGGGACATTGGGGCCGCAGTGGGCTGCGGCGCCCACCTCGCGGCACTTCGGCGAACGCGCGTCGGCCAATTCGATATCGGCGAAGCCATGACGATCGAGCAATTACAGGCGTACGTCATCGAGAACCGCCTGCACGAGGTGTTGCGCACGGCCGACGAAGGGCTGATGGACCTGGACGCCGCTATCGTCTCCGCCGAGCACGGACGTGCGCTCCGCAACGGCCTCGGCATCGCCGTAGCGGTGCCCCCGGCGCGCAGCGCGAAGGCCATCCGGGTATATGACACCTCGGGGTATTTCGTTGCCACCGGCCGATTCGACATTTCAGGAAAGTTACGGCCTGCGAAAGTAATGCCAGAAATATCGCTTATGTCTAGCACAGATACGAATTCTGATTGACACGAGAGGCGTCGGTTGTATTATCTCGTGTGGGATGCAGAATGGCTGAGCAACTGCTTAGGCGCTCGATCATTTCTTGCAACGCCCCATCCGCCGTTGGCGGAATTCGAAGGAGGGTTTAGCCCATGGAAGCCTACTGCCTCAAGTGCCGCGAAAGGCGGGAGATGAACGACCCGAAAGCTATCACAATGAAGAATGGCAAGCCCGCCACTGAGGGTACCTGCCCCGTCTGTGGTACCCGGATGTTCAAGATCGGCAAGCAGTAAGAACACGGAATCAACAGGGGCGCCCCAGGGCGCCCCTT
>JALOAP010000184.1 GCA_023228745.1 Dehalococcoidia bacterium
CTTTGCGAGCCGCTATTGTGCTGCGCGGAGGGCCGCGGGCGCGTTACGTCGTGCTGTCAGTTTCGGTGACGCTTACGAAGCGCCGGGCAACGCCCCCGCCTCGTCCGTCGCTTGAAACGTGCCGCCGCCGCTTGCAAACCGCAGCGCCAGCAGGTTCACGTGCCGATCGCCCGCTCGACGTCCTCGACCGTCACACCACACTTCGTGATGTGCGGCACGTACTCGCGTGCGGCCGTATCCGGGTCCTTCAGGCCGTTCCCGGTGAGGATGGCAACCGCTCGGCCGCCACGCAGCTGGCCCGCCCGTGCGCGCTTCAGCAGGCCCGCAATGGGTGCCGCGCTGGCCGGCTCGACGAACAAGCCTTCGCGCGAAGCAAGCAGCCGGTACGCCTCCAGGATCTCGTCGTCCGTGACGGCATCGATGAGGCCGCCGCTTTCGTCCCGCGCTGACGTAGCGCCACGCCAACTCGCCGGGTTGCCGATGCGAATCGCCGAGGCCACCGTCTCCGGTTCGTCGATGGGCTCGCCGCGCACGATGGGCGCCGCGCCCGCAGCCTGGAACCCGAACATCTTCGGGTGCTGCGTCGCATAGCCGCGCTCCGCGCATTCGCCGAAGCCCTTCCAATAGGCCGTGATGTTGCCTGCGTTCCCCACTGGGATAGCGAGGATGTCCGGTGCGTCGCCAAGCATCTCGCAGATCTCGTAGGCGGCCGTCTTCTGCCCCTCGATGCGGTCCGGGTTCACCGAGTTCACGAGGGCGATGGGGTGGCGCGCCGTCACTTCGCGGGCGGCCGTCAGCGCCTCGTCGAAGTTGCCATCGACCTCGATGATCTTCGTGCCAAAGGCGATCGCCTGCGCGAGCTTGCCCGCGGCCACCTTCCCGCCCGGCACCAGCACGTAGCTCGCGAGCCCACAGCGTGCGGCATAGGCGGCGGCGCTGGCGCTGGTGTTGCCCGTGCTCGCGCACATGATCGCCTTCGCGCCCGCCTCCACCGCTTTCGCCACTGCCACCACCATGCCGCGGTCCTTGAACGACCCGGTGGGATTGCACATTTCGAGCTTGAACCAGAGTTCGTCCAGCCCACAGAGCTGTTCGAGGTGGGCGGAACGCACGAGCGGCGTATCGCCCTCGCCAAGGGAGATCATCGGTGTGCGTTCAGTGAGCGCGAGGACGCTCCCCCCGTAGCGATAGAGCAAACCGCGGGGCACGGGAGCGGGCACAGGGCGGGTCATGGTTCCTCCGGAGGATGGAGCGCGTGGAACTTCATCTCCCGCAGCTCCTGCTCGAGCACCTGGATCTGCTTCCTGCGCTGCTTTTCGATCATCTGGTTGTACTTCGCGAACTCATCGCGCACATGGTCCACAATTTCCGCGATGTCCCGGCGGATGCCGCCCACGCGCTCCGCAAGGCCCGTATGCCGCCCTTCCACAAGTGCGATCGAACCCTGCACCTTGTCGACCATGCCGAGCAGGCGGTCGGTCACCTCTTCGAGCGCATTCAGCCGCTCATCGACGCGGCTCTGCTGGTCGCGCACGATCCGGATCTCCTGGATCAGCTCCTCGCGCAGAGAACGTTCGTTTGTGACCCGCTCGATCAGGTCCTCGTTCCGCTTCACCATCTCGCCCACGACCTGGAGCCGTTCGAAAACGACGTCGAAGCGCTCCTCCTGCCCCGCCGTGAGCTGCGTCAGGATGCGCTCCTCGAGGTCGCGGTGAATCTCGATGGAACGGTCCAGGCGGAGCCCGAACTGCACCACCATCGCGTCGACTTCGCGCTGCCGCTCGACCAGGTTGGAGGAGTCCTGGCCCATCTGGGCGATTTGCGCCTGCACCTGGGCCACATCCGCGAGCACCAGCCCGAGCTGGCCCGTCGCCTGTTCGATGCGCTTGGCCGCCTCCGCACGCTCTTCGCGGTCGTACCGGGCCTCGGCCCGGATCAGGCGGATGAGGTTGTCGAGCTCCGCCTTGTTCGCGAGCACCTGCTGACGCATGTGCTCGGCGAGTTCGTTCATCGTGTCGACTTTCTCGGGGAGCCCCTTGTACGGCTGCAGCCGCGGCTCGACGCCCCGCACACCTTCGCCGAGCTCATCGAGCTGGCCCTGCAGGTCGAGCACCTGGCGGCGGAGCTGGTCCATCTCCGCGACCATGGCCGCCTGCTCTTCGCGGGACTCGCGGAGCTGCTGTTCGAGCCAGGTGAGGATTTCGCCAATTGCGGCAGCCTGTGCCTCAGACACGCTAGCCCTCCACGCGGAGGAAGCTCGAAACCTGGACGACGACCGAAAGGGCCGCTATGTCGCGGAGCGCGTTTTGCATCGCACCTTCGCGGGCGCGGTGCGTCATGATCACGAGCTCGGCCGTCTGGTCGTCCTCGTTCGCTTCCTTCTGGTTCACGGCGGCGATGCTGACCCCGTGGTCGCCGAGCGTCTGCGCAATCTGCGCGAGCACACCGGAGCGGTCCGCGACCGTGACGCGCACATAGTACCGCGACTCAAGCGCGTCGAGGCCAAGCACTGGTGTGTCGCTTTCCAGCGCCCAGTACTTGCGCTCGCGGTTGCCCAAAACGATGCCGTGCGAAAGGTCCAGCAGGTCGGCCACCACCGCCGAGCTCGTCGGGTCGGCCCCGGCGCCGCGCCCTTGCAGCAACACTTGCCCGGTGAGGTCGCCCTCGATCTGCACGGCGTTGTACACGCCATCGACCTTCGCCAGCGGCTCGCTCTGCGGGAGGAAGACCGGCGCGACCCGCGCCACGATACCGCCATCGGTGCGCTCCGCGATCGCCAGCAGCTTGATGACGTAGCCCAGCTCCTGCGCGTACTGGAAGTCCCGTGCGCCGAGCCTGGTGATGCCTTCCGTGTGGATATCCGAAGGGCGCACACGAGTGCGGAAGCCGAGGCTCGCCATGATCGCGAGCTTGTAGGCCGCGTCGTAACCTTCAACGTCGTTCGTGGGATCCGGTTCGGCGTAGCCAAGCTCTTGCGCACTGGCCAGCGCCTCGGCGTAGCCGCCGCGATCCACCGGCTCCAGCCCCTGCTTGCGCAGGGCTTCAGCCATCGCCCCTTCGCTCGCCATGCTGGTGACGATGTAGTTCGTCGTCCCATTGATGATCGCGCGGATGGAGGAGATGCGGTTGGCGAGCAAATCTCGCCGCAGCGGCGCGATCAGCGGGATGCCGCCGCCCACGCTCGCTTCGAACATGATGTCGAGCCCGCGGCTGTGAGCCTCCGCGAGGAGCTCCGGACCGTGCTTGGCGATGAGTTCCTTGTTCGCAGTAACGACGTGCTTGCCCGCCTTCAGCGCCCCACGGATGAAGGTGCCGGCCGGCTCTTCGCCGCCAATCACCTCCACGATGATGTCGATGCCCGGGTCGTCGAGCAGCTCACTGACGTTGTCCGTGAGCGTACCGGGCGGGAGTTCGACGGTGCGGGGCTTCTGCAGATCACGCACGGCGGCGCGCCGCACCACGAGCTGCGCGCCAACCTGGCGGGCGAAGTAGTCGCGCCGTTCGAGCAGCGCACGCGCCACGCCACCACCGACGACACCGAGTCCAATGAGGCCGACGCCGATTTCTTGCTTCACGAGGCTAGCCGAGGTTCTTTTCCGCCCAGCGGATATCGTCCGCATCGAGGCTGCGGGTGATATCGACCTGGGCGCGCTTTTCTGCGATCAGTTCGTCGAGGCGAAGCTGGGCGAGCTGCCCCTTCTGCGGTTCCGAATAGTCCATCTCTTCCCGCCGTTCGATGCGGAACACCCACCAGTTGCCCTGGACTTCGACGGGGCCAAGGATCTCGCCCGTGGGCTTCCCTTCGGCCGCGGCCGCAACAGCGGTGGGAAGAAGGCCCGCGGGCTCGGGCGGCATCAGGCCGTCTTGCTGGCGGCTCTCCAGGTCGTTCGAAAGGCCCTGCGCGATGGTGCCCATGTCCTCGCCGTCGTTGATCCGTGCGATCGTCGCCTCCGCCTCCTCCTTCGTCCCCACGACGATGGTCCGCAGCTCGAGCTGCTCACCCTTGTCGCCGACTTCTGCGCGAAGCTGCTCCAGCAGCTTGTCGTTGGCAACGGAGGCTTCCACCATGCGCCGGTAGTTGGCGTCGCTCATGCCCGTCTCGTCCAGCTTCTGCCGGTAGAGCGTGTCGAACGAGCCCGTCGCCGCGCTGATGCCGAGGGAGTTCGCGATCCCCTGGTTGATGTCGGCGGCCGTGATTTCGATGCCCCGGTCCCGCGCGATGGCGATCGTCAGCGCTTCCTCTTCGAGCTTGCCGAGCAACTGCTCTTCGAGGATGGACGCCGACGCGCCCGATGCCTGGTTCGTCTGCAGCCAGGGAAGCAGCCGGTCCGTGTAGTAGTTCAGCTTGAACTGCTGGTCGCCGACCTGGAGGATCACCTGGTTCGGCGTCCGGACCTGCTGGTCGTAGATGCGCCAGCCAAGTGCCGCGATGACGGCGATGAGCAGCACAGCCGCGGTGCCCATAATGAGCGCCCGCAGCCGGCCCTCCGTCCACTCGATCCCCGCGACCCGGCGTCCGCTCGTCTGCGCAGACGCACGGGGGCGGTGCCGGGGAAGTGCGGTGGTTCGTTCGCGTCGTGCGGCCATGGCGAAAACTACGACTCCTGTGGCTTAGCCGCGCGTGGGGTAGATGTTCGTTTCGCGCACGTGCGCAAGCGTATAGGGCAGCAGGGCGATGTGCCGTGCGCGCTTCACGGCGGTGGCCACCAGCCGCTGGTGCTTCAGGCAGGTGCCCGTCTTCCGGCGCGGCTCGATCTTGCCGCGCTCACTGATGTACATGCGTAGCCGGCCGACGTCCTTATAGTCCACACCCTGCATCTTTTCGACGCAGAAGCGGCACACCTTGCGGCGCGGGCCATAGCGCCGCGGCGGGCGCTGGGGCCGCTCCGGCCGTTCTGGCCGTTCCGGGCGGTCGCCGGGTGGGTTCGAAGGGCGTTCAGCCTGCTGGGCTGCGGGTCGTTCTTCACTCGTCATCTGGTCTGTCCTTTCCGCGTGGGTTTGTGCACTCGCTGGCGCACCGGAAAGCGCGGCCGCAGGGGCCGCGACGCCGTCCTATTCGAACGGCAGGTCGTCTGGATCGGTCTCGTCGCGGCTGCCGCCGAAACCACCGTAGTTGCCGCCGGCCGCACGGGCGCCGGGGCGCTGACCGCCGCTGAAGCTGGCGGTGCCGTCTTCCCATCCGCCCCCGCCGCCCTGCGAATCGCCACGGCTGCCCAGGAACTGGATGGTCTGACCGATGACTTCGGTGCGATAGCGGCGCTGGCCCTGGTCGTCGTCCCAGCTCCGCGTCTGCAGCCGTCCCTCAACGTAGAGCTGTTTGCCCTTGGTGATGTACTGGCTGAGACGTTCGGCCTGTTCCGCCCAGAGGACGATGTTGAACCACTCCGTCTGGTCTTCCCAGTCGCCGCTTTGTCCGCGGCGGCGGGAATTGACGGCGAGGCTGAACTGCGCCTGCGCGGTGCCGTTCGCGGTATACCGCAACTCGGCATCCCTGCCGGCGTTTCCAATGAGCATGACTTTGTTCAGGCCTGCCACGTTACGCCCTCCTCACCTCAGGCGTTCGCCTCGGTGCCGGCAATAGTACCGCTTTCGGGCGCAGAGCCGGGTTCAGGAGCATTCTCGCTCGCCACCGGCGCAGGCGAATCGCCTGCGGCGCCCGTGGCGCCGGCCTCTTCCGTCGTCGCGGGTGCCTCTGCGGCACCTGTGGCCTCGGCCACGGGGGCGGCCGGTGCAGCGTCCGCGGCGGGCGCGACAGGTGCAGTCGCGGCGGGAGCAGCATCGGCCGGCGCGGGGCGCTCTTCGCCCTGCGGGCGGCGCGGCTCGCGCGGCGGCGGCGGCACAGGCAGCTCGTCGGCGCGTACCACCAGGTGGCGGTAGATGCGCTCATCGATGCGGAAACCGCCTTCCAGCGCGCGGATCTGCTCGGGGTCGAGCTCCACGCGCGAGACGATGTAATCACCGTCGAGCTTCTTATTGATCGGATAGGCCATCCGGCGGCGACCCCAGTGGTCGACGCGGAGCACGCGGCCACCGCGCGCTTCGATGGCAGAGGTCAGCAGGTCAACGGAGGCGTCGGCGCCTCCCGACTCGGCGACGGCCAGGTCGTAGATGACCGTCAGTTCATATTCCCGCATGGGTCTCCATACAGCCGGCGATGGGATTCCCCGCGGCTGCGGGGCGGACTCCGGCGCAAGGGTCGAGGGTACTGCCCCCGCCCGTCAGGGACAAACCGGTTGCCAGCTACCAGTTGCCAGCCGTCAGTCGTCGGCCACGGCCACGGGAGATGAACATCGCCCTCGCCGCTCCTTACTACTAACAGCTAACAGCTAGTAGCTAACAGCTAGTAGCTAAC
>JALOAP010000185.1 GCA_023228745.1 Dehalococcoidia bacterium
ATGAGCTTAGAGAAAATCCTGAAAATCCTGCAAATCGTGTTGGCAAGCGGGCTGATCGCAGGAGTGGACAGCGCGAAAATTAAGGCCATTATCGAGATCATCCAGTTGATAATGGAGAAGGAAGAGGACACCGAAAAGGCGGCGTAATGGCAACGCAGGTCATCGGGACGCTATGCGTGGAGTATTTCTCAGGCGATCCTAAACGGGTTAAATTCTTGAAGCCTCTACGCGGGTATTCCGAAACAATCAAGGCATGGTTTGAAATACCCGTTGGCTTTATCTGTGACCTTGAATCTGTGCCTATCGTCAAGGGAACGAACAACGAATCGGGGGCGATACACGACTATTTCAGCCGCTATAATTCGGTGCCTGTGGTATCCAAAACTCAATGTGCCTTAATTTACTTGGAATTTCAGCGATTCTTCGATCTTCAGGAAGGCGGCCTAATTAACACGGTATGGGATCTGGTAAGACGGATAATCAAGACCGCCGTGGTGTGGGTCGCTCCCCGATACTTCCACAGGCTCCCGGTCAATGCGACCTACGAGCAGGTTGTGGGGATCGAAAGGCCGGATGTAGATGTGTGGTATAGGCGGCGGCCTGTTTAAGGGTGAGCCAGCGTTTATGTGCAACGGCGAATGTCAAGCCTTCCCCTCCAAAAACTCCAATACAGCCCGCGCAAGGGAGCCCGTGTCGTCAAGGATATAGTCAATACAGATCATGTCTATCTTTTGATCCCCCGCAAGCTCTTCGCACCACCTCCTATCGCTGCCGATTACTTCAAGGAACTTCCACCAAACCCCGCTCTTCCTCATCCTTTTCAGCAAATCTATGCGGCCCCTCTCTGTAAAGAAATCTGCTCCGTCGATAAACTTGCCGTCAGTATTTGTCTTGCCACACAGTGGGCATGTATCTTTTGGACTTGGAACATCACAGCCCAGCAGCTCGCACAACCTCTTGTTGATGTCATCCATATCTTGCCTCTTTCCACTCCGTGCATACTCCATGTGACCCCATCAGGCAGCATCGCCCACCATTCCAATGCTCACAGTTCCCGCACTTAGCGTGTTCCGGCAGTCTTTCCGATTTTCTAACCCGGCAGACAGCACACTCCCCATCGTGCAACGGCCATCCGCAACGGCAGAGGGGCAGATTAATCATGGCTGGCCTCCTTCAGGGCTTCTCTCGCCTTATTTAACCACTCTTCCCGCCACTTCTTTTGCGCTGGCGCAGTATCCTTAAACAGCTCAACTGCCACCGTAGCACCGTCCACCAGTTCCCTCAGCCGCCTGTTCTCTTTCTTCAACTCTTCAATTTTTGCCCTATCATCCGCGCGTTCGGCCTCATACTCCGCTGACACCCTGTCCTCCAGCCGCGCTATTTCCTGCGGGAACATGTCATTAAGGGCAGCAAGCCGCTTGTTCTCGGCGGCCAGCTTGTCCCGCTCCTTGATACGGCACCGTAATTCCTCACGGATTGACGCATTTGCCGCCTTGTAGTCCGCAAGCTCCTCCTCGATGGCCCTGGCGTCGGGCTTGACATAGCCGATGATTTCTTCCTTGTCACGATCCGACAGAATGACGCTTTTTATGAGCCGCGAACTTCCGTCAAACTTTGGCCCAAGGAGGCGATAGCCAAATCCGCCGCCGCCTATTTCGATTTGAAACTCTCTATTGCACTGGTAAAGATTCAATCGAACTTCCTGCATCCCTACACCTCCCGATCTAATTCTTGGCGGGTTTCCTTTATGGCCTCTTCGCAATCCTCTAAGGCAGACAGTCCTTTTTTCTCGCTGCACAGGCGGATGTATTCAGCGGTCATGGATTAGCCTCCAGAAACTTAATATCGGTGGGTAATGATTCAACAATCCTTCCTCCCGGTAGTTCTACTAGGGCTACTGTATAGTTACCTGGACCACTTTCGAACTCTTCATAGGCAGCGGCCCACTGATGGAATAGACCCTCTACTTTTATATGCTGTTTTAACTCCCTGTCCCAAAATTCACACTTACACTTTCTCATCTTTCCCCTCCTTCCCGGACAGCGTGGCCTTGGCCCTGTTCATTATAGATTCAAGGTGTTCCATTATGCTAACCTTACACCCATGTTGTCTGCCGATTTCAGTTTGAATAGCCCATTCAGCATCATCTTTTAGCCTCTCGATTACCCGCATCGCCTCGTCAAGCTCCCTCTCCAGCTTCTTAACCGCCCCGTTCTCGGTATCCCAGGCGGATTTCCAGTGAGTAAGGTCAGCCCTCACCGCTTCGTTCTCTTTCTTGAGACAGTGGTTTTCGTCCACCTTCGCGGCGTAAAGCTCGGCTCTTCGTCGTGCTTCAGCCGTTCGGTATTCCTTGAGGGCAGCGTTCTCGGCCTCCAGCTTGTCCCTTTCTACGGTCAGGGCGTCCACAGTCTGCTGCGAGTAGCCGTATTCTCTATTCATGATCGGCCTCCTTCCGTTCGCAAGCATGCATCACTGCATTAGCAATATGTTGAGCGACTGACTTTATAAGCGATGCTCTTCTTTCATATTGTCGCTGCGCCTCGAATAATTCATATGGGTCAATACTTCTGTTCCTTGGCAGTGGTGCCAAAGAATCCATCGCTTCCCTTCGGGATATCCCATATCTGTATTCTTTTACATCTGCCGCCCATGGTAACTGTACGGAGACTTTTATTATG
Organism: Dehalococcoidia bacterium; assembly: GCA_023228745.1. Classification (GTDB taxonomy): domain Bacteria; phylum Chloroflexota; class Dehalococcoidia; order Tepidiformales; family Tepidiformaceae; genus JALOAP01. The sequence goes on from JALOAP010000185.1 coordinate 2,679, forward strand.
ACATCGCCATTCATGGCTCCTCCTTGAGGGCTTCCTCTCCAATGAGCACCCATCCATATAACGATGCAGTCCCCAGGGGGAATTCGTTACAGATTATTTTCGCAACTGTAGTGATGCCATCGAGTGCCTCACGCAGCCGCTTGTTCTCGGCTTCCAACTCCGCCACCCGCGCCCGGAGGCGGTCGATCTCGGCGTAGAGGGCGTTCTCTACGATGTCATTCATGGTTGGCCTCCTTCTCATTTGAAATTTTCCACCAATGGAAGGGATCAAATACGAATGTCAAAGCAATTCGGTAGTCGAATCCAGTTCCAAATTGGTCAGGATATTCCACTTTTGATGGATGAAATACATTTTCAAAACTCTGGACAAGCCATCCCCAGGGAACTTTGCATCGACGTAGATACCCATCTTGTATCCACTCCCATTGTAATTTATCCTCATTCATCGCTTGCCTCCCCCAGGGCTTGCTTAGTGCCAATTTCTATTCCATATTCTTCTCGCTCCCTTATGTATCGTTTGGCGGTATCATGTCTTGACTCTCCGGGAAACTTATAGGAAACCTCAAAAATGAGGGAATTGTATTGCTCTCTCAACCACCTGTTCTCGGCTTCCAGCTCCATGATCCGATTTCTTGCCATAGAAAGAGGATGTTTGGGGCATTCTTCGATATGCTTCTCTAAAGTCTTACGCATTGTGACAAGATGGTCCCCCTTGTTTGGTCCGTAACGATGACCGCAATAGACACAGTTGATGTACATTTCTGACTGGAGATCATCTATCCATGCCTCAAGCCGCTTGTTCTTGGCTGCAAGATTAGAAATAAGCATCGCGTCAGCATCAAATCTTGCAAGAAGCATTGAGTGATCCTCTCTTATCTTCTTGTTCTCAGTCTCAAGTTCATAAACACGATCAAGTGCTTTCGATTCCGTCCAAGACATCGAATCTTTGATTCTTTCAATTTCCTCCGTTAACAGCTTGTTTTCCGCTTCCAGCTCTTTGATTCGTAAAATCCATTTATCATCCCTCCTCATAGCTACCCTCCTTCAAGTAGGTTGATCTTGCGTAATATGCCAGCATACAAAGGTTTGCCGCATCCACATAATCGCCTTTTTCGAGGTTTTTCGTTGCCCTGCGGACGTAATCTTCTGTTTCAATGCTTTCCCACCCTTGCCATCCCTCGTCATATTTTTGATATAGTCTGGCGATCATTAAACCTACGAATTGATACATCTCCCATCTTCGTCGGTCGGTTTTCGGTATGTCTTTGGGAATTTCTTCCACGATTCATATTGTTGCAGTGCTCCTGGTTGTTCGCTACACATGTGGCGCTCCTTTTACGGGGATAAAGATGGTGAATACTTCTGGTTTTCTTATCCCTTTTCTTGATGGATGTGGGTCATGCACGATACCGTTTTTCCAGACTACACAGTGTTCCTCGGTAGTGCGCTTCGTATTGCCGGTTGCAATACACACCACATCCGCGAGCATGTAGGTGTGTTCTGGAGATAGGGAGAATGTTAGACATGTATGATGAAGATGGCCCCTCACCCACACATCAACGAGCATCCAGAACTCGTGAGGATCTTGCGTTTGCTCCCAAAAGTTTGGCATATCCTCGATGGGAAAATCGAAGATGGTGGCAACGCAAGCGCGAAAACAATCCCCCAATCCAGGGGTAAAAACTGTCATGTCCCGAAAAGATACACGGAAAGGTTCCTGATCTTTAATCTCGTTCATACCTCCTCCTCTCCTTCTCCAACAACAAGTCATCGTAATCCTCATACGCCACATAGTCCCCGCCATCGTCCGGGATCATCTCGAAGGAACGCCCTTGCTCATCTGAGTCTGGTCTATATCTCTGCACCATGTTTGCACCTCCCGCACTTCTCGCAGTAGTCCTTGAAAATCCAATCCTCCGGCCACCTGGGACACTTCCCCCGGCGCATCGTGGGGCGGTTTGCGTCTGGTGGCTTGGCCTTATTCTTATTCATGCGCCGGGCATCCTTCCCGCTTTTTACATCCGACACATTCGCTTTCGGGAACCATTGCCGACTTGTCGGGACATGCGACAAGCTCTCCCGGTTTCGGCTCTTCCTCTTTGGGTGGCTCCTCTTCTTTCTTTTTGCCTTTCAGCTTGTTCTTGAGGGCTTCCGATCCCTTGTCCACTGATACCGGATCAACATCAAACCAGTCGGGAACGGCGCTCATCCCGTCTTTCAGACTGTTGTAGATTTTGCGGAGATTGACAAGCTGGGCCGGGGTGATCGTATCGAGACGCCGCTGAATCCTCTTTTCAATCTGATCCTTCGTGATCCCGAACCTCCCAAACGCATCCACCAGCTTTTTGAGGGCTTCGGGGGATGTGTCGGCCTTGGCCTTGAGTGTGGCTTCGCACTGCGCGACGGCGGATTCCACGACATCGCCGGGGATGATTGCCAGGATCGCAGCTCTTAACCTTCGCGCCCCCTGATTTGCCGTCATCTCGTAGATGTCTCGGGGATCTTCGAGGCGGTAGCTGCCCTTTTTGGTATAGCGCTCGTGCTTTACCTGGAAGGTTTTGACGTGCCGGGTGTTGTTCTCAACATCCCAGGCGAACGCTTCAACGGTGCTTTCCCCGTTGCGCTGCTCCAGCTCCCGGATTCCGAATTGAAGGTTCTGCCAGTTCTGCGCTATGGCTTCGGCCAGCCGGATGGACGGCCCGGTAATCTCCGTTCCGCCCCGAGCATAGGAATAAAGGGCTTGCTCTGCCAACCCCGGACGCTGACACGCCACGGCGATCCGATCCATAGCCTCGATCTGATTCCGGGGAAACCTCTTTGCCAGGACAATGGCGCCCTGAACCTCGGCCATAGCCCTTTCCTGTTCCACTGCTACCATTGCCTGATTCCCATTCGGCCTTGTAGCTATCGGCGCGTCATTGTAAATTGCGGGTGCTTCCATGATCTTCCTCCTTATTTCAAAAGGAACCGTCTTGCCGGTTCGGATTGTTTGACATACTTTTGATAGATGTCCGGGTGATCCTTCTCGAATGCCTTGGCATCGAACGTCTTCCTCCCGTTTGCAAGGCGGTAGGTAAGCAGCGTTTCGCCTCCTGCATCAACAAGAGTATCTCCGGCATCCCCCAGGACGGCGATCAAACGCCCCTTGATTTCTTCTTCCTTGGCCTCCAGGGCGGTTTTTTCATCCCGGACGGCTCGCAGGTCGGCCACATCCAAGCAAACGCCTGGAGAGGCGATAACCGCACCTTTCGCAGTACTCTTGCCGAACCTTGCAACCGCATCGGCGAATGAAACCGCGTCCGGTGGATTGCCATCCACCACCCTTTGCCAAAACGCGGCGCAAGCCTCAATGATCATCTCCTGTAATTCCCGATCTTCGGGAACCTCATAGAGGACGGGGGAGCCGCCGCCGATGGATACCGCAACGTCGAACACCGGGAACGCCGTCACCGTCATATAATGCTGAACCTGGAGGATGTAGTAATCGGGGATCTCGTTTGTTCCTGGTTCGCCCCATCCCTTCACGCTGCGGGCCGTCTTGATCTCCAGCCCCCGGAGAGGATCGTCCGTAAAGCCGTCCAAC
>JALOAP010000186.1 GCA_023228745.1 Dehalococcoidia bacterium
GCGAGCGTCTTTCCCGGCCTCTATGACGGCCTTTGGGTGGCACTTGCAGTCTCGCGACAGCTCGTGGCCTCCATAGACGTGCCCCTCGTCGTCGCACGGGACGACATGGATGTCATCCCCCTCAAATATGCCCCACATATCTCCTCCCTTCTGTGTCCGCCTGGGCGGCTAACACGGCGGGCAGATCCCGCCCTCGCCCAGATTGTGTGTTCCGATGTCCGTTTGTTCGGCGGCGCACCGGAGATCCTCTGTTCCGGCCGCCTGGCGCGTCCTTGGATTTGGGCAGGGGCCGTCACCCAGGGCCCGGCAAGCGTCTTTTTTCACCGAAAACGCCAGGCACTCCCGGCAGCATCCCCGTCTCTTCGCTTCATCCCTTGTCATCGATCACCCCCGCACCACCTCTAAATCTTTACTGCTATCATCAACTTGTTAATCACTCTATGCATCTCTGTTGCCACGATTCGCTCTGATATAAAGGAACTCATGTAGCATCCGATGTCTCCAAGGAGAAGCTCAATGGCTTCGTGTTTTGCGCATTCCTCCATTGACAGGAATGGCTCTACATGGTCAGAAAGTTTGATCAAGGCTTTCCTTGTTTCGGTATCGTAGTCACACCGAGCGTTTGCTGCCCCTACATCACACAATTTAAACTTATAATCCCAATCCTCCAGATGGAGAATTTCTGCCCACTGCTTAAACCATGTTTTGAACAATTCGAGATCATCCGCTGTGGTTTCCCTTGTCATTTCGCCAGTCATCCCGCACCTCCTTCCTAATCCAGTAGTTATAAACCCCCTGCCACCACGAGTAGGTGTACCACAACGACAAGATAGCGATCCCCCATTGCTGGTTGTTGATAGAGGTCCACAGCCAAAACGGTTGTGAGCATAAACCGAGGATGAATCCCCACCGCCGCCAATGTTCAAGCCGCCCGATCAGCCATATTGCAGAGCAGCCAAAAACAAGGATCGCCGCCTGCGGAATTGCGTCAGTCATCCCTTTCCTCCAGGAACTTTATCGTCAAGTCTCTCAGCTTGCCGGTGGTCATGGCCGGGAAGCACCATCGCCCGTGTTAAGAGCTTCGTTAATAGACCGTTCCCACGCCATGTAGCCGTTCAGTTCTTCCTCCAACTCCTTTAATCGCTGCCTTTCCTTTATCACCACGTCCCATTGTTCCCTTGTCAGAAGAACCCAGTTTTGAAGGAATGTTCCCTTCCCGGCGAGTGCCTCTCTTGCAATCTCAATCATTCTCTCTCTCGGGATTGCCCTGAAAGGAAAGTCAGTGTCTTCGGTGTAGTCTCTGATTTTCTTCAGCGCGCCCGCCAACTCCGCGACCCGCTCGCGGAGTGCTTCAATCTCCTCATCCTTCTCCTTTACGATCTTGTCCCACTTGCTATTACTCGGCCCATAGAGTTCCATCAATCCCCACCCTCCTTTCCTGCGATTCCAGGTTAGTCCGTTTCGTCATAGCGTCGCCCACGGTCCCGGTACGCCAGGCCGGTCGTGTTCAGGCCGATCCCGTGGAACGCCGGCCGTCGGTCCGTCGGCGGATCGTTCTCCCCGCGGGTGACGTGCGGGAAGCTCATCATGATCAGGTCCAGGAACTTGTTGCGCCCGAGCGGGCGGTTGCGCCCGTCGTGGCACCAGGCCGTATAGGCCGGCCACAGATCGGTGGTGGGCACGTGCGGCACCCGCATCGTCACCGGATCCATGCCCAGGTCGCAGCATTCCTTGACGAAGATCAGCATGGGGTTCAGGGTCGTCAGGAGTTGCTCCGTGTCCTTCTCGATCTGCTCCGGGACGCGGAACCTGCCCTCGCCCAGGATCGTGTAGAGGCCGTCGAGCGCCCAGTTGAAGACCCCATCGATCTCCTCGATCAGGCGCAGCGCCATGTCGGGGATGATCTCGTGCGCCTCGAAACGCCGCTCGAAATTGAGCACCAGGACGCGGCGGCCGAACCCATGGCTCTTGTCCGGGACGGTCGGCGGCTCGTTCATCGCGACGATCCACTTCGCGAAGGGCCGATACTGGTAGGGCTCGCCGTACTTGCGCTCGGCGGTGATGTTGCTCCCGTCCACGACCGCCTTGAACACCTCGGTCGTCAGTGGATCCCGGGTGTTCGTCTCCGTCGCCATATTGACCAGCTTGTTCTGCAGATACTGGCTTTTGAACCGCTGCGTCAGGTCGGAGAGCGTGAGCGAACTCGTGTTCTCCGCGCCCACCATCGCCTGGAGGACGTCGAGCACCGTGGATTTGCCGTTTGCCCCCGTGCCGTAAAGAAAAAGCGCCTTCTGATAGCGGGCATCCCGCAAAAAGCAATAGCCCATGAACTGCTGGAGCATGTACTCCTTGGACGCCCCGCCGGGCTCCTCGGGGAAGATGTCCTTCATGAACTGCCGCCAGCGCGGCCACGCCAGGGCAGGGTCGTAGGTCACGGGGAGCTGCACGCGACTTCCCCACACCGGGTCGTGGGGGACGATCTCCCGCTTCACCAGGTCGATCATCCCGTTTTTCACGTTGATCATCGCCGGCGCGTCCGGCCAGTCGGCCTCCTCCCGGTTGACCAGCCCCGCCAGGATCTTCGTCGCCGCCTCGATCCAGGCGCTCTGGACCTGGTCCTTCAGTGCCCGGACGGCGATCTGCGCGATGACATGTCGGGAGAGCTCCCGCCACACCCCGCCCTCGTAGCGCCAGAACGTCCCCGACGTGTGACAGATCGGCGCGAGCCACGCCGCCAGGTACTGCACCAGCAGCCACGGCACGAAAACGGGGCGCTTCCCTCGCTTTTCGTAGAACTCCCGCGGGTCAATCTCCTCCGGAGGGGGGACGGGGGTCGCCCCGTTCCTCTGTACCACTTGCCCGGCGGCGGCGGGCGGGGCCATGTCGCGCAGGATCCCGGTCCCGGTGTCGCGGGGCGGCTGCCAGTTGGGGTCGTACCCCTGGCAGAACTGGGCGATGGGCTTGTCGCCGGAGATCATCCGGCGCGCGTCCCGCCATTTTTTATCGCTGCATGAATTGTGGAAACACTGGTAGAGGATCGCGCCGTGGTCGGGGACGATGATCGACGCCTGGTTGCTGCCGTGGTTGGGGTCGAACAGGCAGTGATCCAGGCGATAGAGCGTCCGGGCCTTGGCGCCGTCGGCCTTGACGTTGTACGCCACGCCGTAGTGCGTCAGGTAGCGCTCCATGTCGATGGGCCCGAGCTCCCGGCGGGCCATCCGCCGCGCCCCGGGAGCCGGATCCGTAGAGGTGGGAGCCCCCGGTTGGCCCGGCGGGAGGGGGTCGCCTGTTGGCCGCTGGGGGGCTCCCGGCGGCGCCGGAGGGGCTGGGGCCAGCGCCGCTAAGGTCTTGAGGAGGTCGATGGTCGCCGTCGGCACGTCCGCGAGGGCCGTCGGCTGATCCTGGAACAGATAGCTCTTGCGGTGCGGGCGCTCCTCCGTGGAGTCGCCCTTGCGCCCGGTCGTCCCGTACAGTTTCCAGATCCGTGCGGGGTTGACCACCTTGAGATCGATGTCCACGGCGTCGGCCGGGAAGCGCGCCGCAATCGCCGCGATGGCCTGCATCACGAGGCCGTGCGTCTCGGCGTCGTTCGGCAGGTCCTGCAGGCGGTACAGCAGATGATAGCCGTTGCCGCTGAACGCCCGGATCGCCCGCGGCCAGCCAAGCTCGCCCTCCATCCAGGCCGCGATGGCCTTCGCCGTGTCCCGGGCCTGGGCGACCTCCGCCTCCGAGGCGGAGATGTCGGCGGGGCGCCTGGGGTCGAGATCGATCGGCAGCCAGCGGATACAAACGACGTCCGGGTCCTGCGACGTGCTCTTGGGGACCTTCAGCCGGTTCGACGCCCGCGCGATCAGCGCCGGGTTGACGGGGTTAAGCGTGTAGTAGACGCCCCGCGCGCCGGCCGCGTCCAGGAGCGCGGCGCACCGGGCGAAATCGTCCGCCCGGTCGAAATACCCGGAGACGATCCCGGCCGGGCCCACACGGCCCTCCCAGCCGCGATTGGACCCGTGCACGCCGACGGCCCGGATCTCCACGACCTCGCCCGGTGCGAAGCATAGTTGGTAAACGCTCTGCAAGTCAGCCCCTTCCCGCGTTCGCCGCACCGTTGTCGTTCGGCGCACCGTTGTCGTCGGGGTCTTCTGGTTTCTCAGGGGGCGGCTGTGGCGTCAGGCGCTTGAGGGCCTTGAGCGTGGTCTTCTGATAGCAGGATTGCACCATGAGGCGCGTATAGTAGACCCGTTGGTGCTCGTCCTCGAAGACGAAGATCAGGCTGTCCCTGCCGCCCGGACTATCCGGGCCGGCCATCACCTTCTTTAGCTCCAGGTAGACCGGCGCGGGCGCGCTGGCGGTCTGGGAATTGTTCTGTTCGGTCATGACTGCTCCTTTCCGGGCGTGGATTGTGCGTCTTGGCGGCACCGATAAACGGTGTCCAGGGCGACGAGGATCTCGTTGGCAATGCTGCGCCGGTTGTGTTCGGCCTCGCGGCAGATCGCGCGGAACAGCATCTCGTCGGCCAGACCGGTAAAAATAAGACTGACGGGATAGGAGCCGGGCGCGGGCCCGGCCGGTGCGCCCGGATCCGGGTCGGGCGGCGGATAGAGCTTGGGCTGTGTGTCCGATGGCGGCTGTCCCTGCGCGTCTTCGTGGGGCCTGAACAAAATTTGATCATCCGAGGTCGGTTGGTGTTGCCATGATGGTGAAACAGTTCCCCAAAATCCCGGGCCCTTCGCTGCCGGCGGGGCAGCATTGCCCCTCGCGACCGGATCCCGCGGCTCGTTCTCTTCGACCGGGGCGGTCCCGGGCATGAAGATCTTGTTTGCCTCGCGTGAGGCGGCGCGCTCGGCCAGGCGGATCGCGTCCTGGCGGGCCTGCTTCAGGGCCTCGTCCCGTTCCGCCCCCGTCTTTTTATGGGCGGCCCGGGCGCACAGGCCGCACAGGCCCTCCCGAACAATCGCCATGGTGCGGTGGCAGTTGACGCAGGGCTTGCGCCACGGCGTCTCCCCGGCGACGCGGGGGGTCTTGACTCGCTTCTTGGGCATACGATCGCTCCTTTCTTTTCTTTTCTGTTCCCGGATGACGGCCCGGCGGCGCGCGGGCTTCTGCGTGAGGGCGGCCTGCTCCGCGTTCGCCCGTCCCGTGTCGCACTCCCGGCACATCAGCAGGCGGCCGCGGTGGTCGTCATAGATGCCGTCCGCGGTGAGCTGCCGGGCCTTGCGCCACCGTTCTGCACACGCCTGGCGGCTCATCCGGCACCGGAGCGTGACGCAATCGAAATACTCCGGGCCGGACAGGATCTCCAGGCGCTGCAGGTCGCGGGCAAACGTCATACGCGCACCTGGACCTGGCACGTGTTGATCAGGGTGATTAGGGCGAAAATGACGCCCAGGGCAATTAGCGCCCAGCAGGCGGGCTGAATGTACCGGCGGTCCTGGCGGATCAGCTCGTTGTCCCAGTCCGTGGATTCGACGCCATAGACAAGACTTTTCCAGACACGCTTCATGCTCCCCTCCCCTCAAGGCGGCAGCGCCCGCCGTTGCGATCGAAGTACCACACCCCGTCCCGGCGATAGACCGTATCCGTTCCGTGGTAGTCGGCCAGCTTGAAGGCCCTCTGGAGTTCGGCCTCGCTCGGCCGCCTCGCCGCCTGCTCGTCGCGATAAACGCACCCCTCGATGAGCATAATGGCGGCGGCCAGGGCGACCATAAACATGATGATGCTCACAATCAGGTGCCTCCTCATGATCCGATCTCCAGGGTCAGGTAGGTCCGGATGACCGACGGATCGATCGCGCCCCAGTTGGTGCGGCGGTCCATCGACTCGCGATAGCGGCGCAGGGCCTTTTCTCGGGTGGGTTTGACGATGCGGCGTGGTCCGAAATTCTCCCAGCCGACCTTCTTCAAGAATTCCAGCTCGTCCTGTGTCCCCCATGTCGCCATGATGCCCCTCCTTTCGGTCTAAAGAAGCGCCTGCTGGCCAGGCAGCACCAGCCGATAGCGCCAGCCGCTGCGCTTCCGGTTGATCGGCTCCGCCAGGATCTCGGCGCCCTGGGGCGCGAGGTCGCGGCGGATCTCAGAGACCTTGTCGCGATAGTTGAAGATCCGGAGGTGATCCACAATCTCGTGATTGAGGATCGGCCCGTCCATCAGCCTCGCGAGTAGCTTGTGCTTCTGCGTTCCCCAGGTGTACGGATTCATCATCGCCATGTCCCTCCTCTGCCAAGGTCAGGGTTCGGATGATCGTGTCATAGGCCGATCGGACAA
>JALOAP010000187.1 GCA_023228745.1 Dehalococcoidia bacterium
CCGGTACCCCTCGAAGATCTGCAGCTTGCGGTTGTCCATCCGCACTGGGAGCTGCGTCCGCATCTCGCGCCACGAAGTCCGGAGCAGGTCCAGCACCTCCGGGTCTACCTTCAGTCGATCGCCGGATTCGAACACCGACTTCAGGATCGACTGGGAGGGCGAGAGCTTCTCTACCCCCGTCGTCTTTGATTCGGGATCTTCGACAGGCACGCTCATGCGTATCTCCTCGGACTTGTGCTATTCCCCCATTCTCGTCCGGTACCGCTGGCTCGTACCAGTCGCAGTATTTCCGCTTTGCCTTTCCGCTATCGCCGGCCGCACGCCACACTGTCGCCATGCCACACGTTTTCGTCACCCGCCGCCTCCCCGGTCGCGCGGTAGAACAGCTCCGAAAGGCTGGACATACCGTCGATGTTTGGGAAGGTGAATTGCCTCCGCCGCCCGCCGAACTGCGCGCCCGGAGCCTGGCCGCCGATGCTGTCCTTGCCCTGCTGACCGACCGCTTCGACGCCGACCTGCTTGAACAGGCTAGCCGGCTCCGTATCGTCGCAAACATGGCGGTTGGCTTCGATAACATCGACCCGCGCGTTGCCGCAGACCGCGGCATCTGGGTCACCAACACCCCCGGCGTGCTCGCCGAGACCACTGCCGACTTCGCCTTCGCGCTCCTCCTGGCCGCTGCCCGGAACGTGGTCTCCAGCGACCGCGATACCCGTGCCGGCGGCTGGAAGACATGGTCCCCTACCGCCTTCCTCGGCCCGGATGTCCATCGCGCGACCCTCGGCATCGTCGGCATGGGTGGAATTGGCCAGGCAGTCGCCAGGAGGGCGCGCGGCTTCGAGATGCGCCTCCTTTACACCAGCCGCACGCGCAAGCCCGCCCTCGAACGCTCTCTCGACATCGAATGGTGCACGCTCGAGTCGTTACTCGCCGGCGCCGATTTCGTTTCGCTCCACGTCCCGCTCTCCGCCGAGACCCACCATCTCATCGGAGCTCGTGAACTCGCCCTCATGCAACCTTCCGCCATCCTCGTGAACACCGCCCGTGGACAGGTGGTGGACCAGGAGGCGCTCGTAGATGCACTCCGCCGCGGCCAGCTTGCCGGGGCCGCCCTGGACGTCACTGATCCCGAACCGCTCCCCCTCGATCACCCGCTGTTTTCGCTCCCGAACGTGGTCATCACCCCGCACATCGCCAGCGGGAGTCTCGCTACCCGTGCTCGGATGGCCGAGATGGCCGCGGCAAACATCATCGCAGTGCTCGCTGGTCAGAAGCCTCCAAATCCGGTCAATCTCGTGAACAATATGCATATGTGAGTGTGAGACTGGTTGGCAGCGATCTGCACGACCTATATCATCCGCACACCACTGAGCGAAGGGCCATCCGCCCGTACCTGGCTCAGAGGTGTGCCAACGCTGCGGTCAGAAAAAGTTCAGGAGGCTCTTTCTGGTGAGGGAGCCTACCCGCCAGAGGCGCCCCGGTTCGTCCGGGGCGCACTCGTTTCTCCGCCCATTCACTGGCCACGATCCCGCATTCGCCGCTCCCAGAGTGCCGCCCCTGCAAGCACTACTGCACCTACCTGCGTGAGGACGGCGCCGCTCGCCTGCCCCGCAACGTCACGCCGAAGCAGCTGATCCGTCCCGTGGAAGGAGACGCCCCACACCGTCGCCAGCACCATCAGCCCGATCGACGCACACAGCGCGATACGAAGTGCACCCGGCCACGTGCGCGACCAGAACAAAAACACGCCCGTGCCCAGCGCGGCGAAGACGACGACGCTCTGGATCACGAGCTCCTGCAGCGGCCGCCGCTCTCCATAGAACCCAAGCCGCCATCCCACCGATCGCAGGATGTGGATCAGTTCGAGGTCGAGCGAGAACAACAGGGCTGCCCCCAGCCCCAGCGCAACAAGCCCGCAGGCCACCCACCCCGCGGCATGGTGTGGCGGGCCTGCGCGCCGCCCGCGTGCCGTCACCAGGCAGGCAATGCCCGCCGCCACGAGCTGGGCCGATACCAGCAGCATCGCCGACGACGGTAGCCCGCCCCTGTTCCCGAGATGCTGAGCGCGGGTGCGGAGAGTGCGGTAGCTTCGGCCGAACGTTATCGCCGTGGCCAGAGTGCCGCACCGAGCCCGGCAGCCACCGTCCCGGCGGCACCCACGAGCGCCACCGTCGTCGCCTCTCCTGCTGCCACCTGCCACAGCGCTGCCGCGAACAGCACCACCGCACCAACCACCGCGGTCGCCGAGGCCAGCCGGATGCCAACCGTGCGCAGGCGGCGTCCATCGCTGCCACCCGCCGCCCACGGCCGCCACCACCATCGCGCCGCCCGCACCATCAACCCGAAGGGAGCCAACAACAACACCCGGAAGCCCCACACCATGGCCGCAGTCTAGCGGCGAATCATCCCCGGTTCCCCGGCGTCCACCTGCCCTCAACGCGCCATCAACGGCCAAGCCGAATCGTCGGGATCCCTTCGGACCGACATCACTCAGGGGGCTCCTGTGACCCGAATCGCCGTCATTGGCTGCGGCTACGTCGGCGCTGTTTCCGCCGCGTGCTTCGCCGAACTTGGACACCATGTCGACTGTATCGACACCGACGAAGTGCGCGTCGCGCTCCTCCGGCAGGGGCGAAGCCCGATCCATGAACCCGGCCTCGACGCGCTCCTCCGCAAGGGGATCGACGCTGGACGCCTCACCTTCGGCAGCGACTACCCCGGCCGCTTCCAAGCGCGCATCGTCTTCATCGCGGTCAACACACCCGAAGCGCAGGAAGGCGCCGCGGATATTCGCTGGGTGCGCGACGCCGTTGCTACCGTCGCGGTCCGCCTTCGACCTGGTTCAATCATCGTGAATAAGAGCACCGTCCCCATCGGTACGGGCGAGCTTGTCGCAGGGATGGCCGAACGTGCCGGCGCCGAGGCCTTCGCGGTCGTCTCGAACCCCGAGTTCCTTCGTGAAGGCTCGGCAATCGCCGACTTCATGAAGCCTGACCGCATCGTGCTGGGCGGCGATGACCCTGCTGCTATCGCCCGCGTGGCTGCCCTCTACGCGCCCCTCGATGCCGTTGTCCAGTGCACGGACATCCGCACCGCCGAGATGATCAAGTACGCATCCAACGCCTTCCTCGCCACGAAGATCTCGTTCATCAACGAGATCGCTTCGATCTGCGAAACCCTCGGTGCCGACGTGGAACAGGTCGCCCGCGGCATGGGCATGGACCAGCGAATTGGCGGCCAGTTCCTCCGCGCCGGGCTTGGCTGGGGTGGAAGTTGCTTCCCGAAGGACGTGAAGGCGCTCGCCCACATGGCAGCCATCCACGGCGCCCACCCGCAGCTGCTTCGCTCCGTCGTCGAGATCAACTCCGACCAGCGGCTCCGCGTCCTGCAGAAACTACGCCATGCCCTTGGGACGCTCGAGGGCAGGCATATCGCTGTCCTCGGTGCCGCGTTCAAAGCGAATACCGACGACATCCGCAACTCCCCGGCGATCGAGCTCGCCACGCTGCTTGCCCTCGAAGGCGCGCACGTCCGCATCTACGACCCCGTCGTTGCGCCGCCGCGTATCGCCGCAGCCGCTCCTCTCGTTGAGGTGGCAGGGTCGCTCGAAGCCTGCCTCGTGGGTGCCGACGCAGCAGCCATCGCTACCGACTGGAGCGAATTCCGCACCATGGACCTCGCCGCAGCGGCCCACGCAATGCGTGGCTCCCTGGTGGTCGACACGCGCAACTGCCTCGACCCGGATGCAGCCCGCGCCGCCGGGCTCGATTACCGTTGTATCGGCCGCCCAGTGGAGGAGCGCCCGAAGTCAACGGCGCCCGGCGTGTTGCCGCCGCTCACGGCCGCCACAGGGGGGCAGTGATGTCCATCTCCGCCCTCTCCCGGGAAGAATTCGTTGTCGCTACGCCTGAACTCGACGAGTTCGGCCTCCGCGCACTCCTCGCGGACCAACTCGTGCCCATGCCCGCCTGGAAGCGGACCATCGATATGCTTGGCGCTTCCTTGGGCCTGCTGTTCCTCTCCCCTCTGCTCGTGTTGCTGTCGGTCGCCATCGTGCTCGATAGCCGCGGCGGACCGATCTTCCGCCAGGTGCGCGTCGGCCACGGCGGCAGGCTCTTCACCTGCTGGAAGTTCCGCTCCATGCATCGCGACGCCGAGACCATGAAGCACTCACTCATGCAGCAGAACGAAGCCAACGGCTTCATCTTCAAGATGCGCGAAGACCCCCGGCGCACCCGTGTTGGCCGCTTCTTGCGCAAGACCAGCCTCGATGAGCTCCCCCAGCTCTGGAACGTCCTTCGCGGCGACATGAGCCTTGTCGGGCCCCGTCCGCCACTTCCATCCGAGGTCGTGCAGTACGACGAGAACCAGCTTCGCCGCCTGGTCGCTCCCCCGGGGATCACCGGACTCTGGCAGGTGACACTCCGCGGCCGCCACGACTTCGCAGACATGGTTGCACTCGACATCGAGTACGCCCGGTCCCTCAGCTTCTGGCTCGACATGAAGATCCTCGTGCGGACCATCGGCACCGTCCTGCGCGGCAGTGGCTCGTGCTGAGGCGCGGCCGTCCGGCGCAACAACCGCCCGGGAGGTGAACCAGATGCGCGCGTTAGTTGCCGGCGGCGCCGGGTTCATCGGTTCTCATCTCTGTGCCCGCCTTCTCGCCGAAGGGCACGAAGTCGTCTGCGTCGATAACTTCGTAACGGGCCGCTCCGCAAACCTCGCCTCGATCGCAAGGCATCCCTCCTTCGCACTGGTCCAGCACGACCTGATCGATCCACTGCCGCCGCTCGGCCGCTTCGACGAGGTCTACCACCTCGCCAGCCCCGCCAGCCCGCCCGGCTACCAGCGTTTCCCGGTCGAGACGCTTCGCGTGAACAGCGAAGGCACTCGCCACCTGCTCGACCTGGCAGCCGCATCCGAAGCACGCTTCCTCTACGCCAGCACCTCCGAGGCCTATGGCGACCCGCTCGAACACCCGCAGCGCGAGGACTACCGCGGCAACGTGAGCCCGACCGGGCCACGCTCGATGTACGACGAGGCAAAGCGCTACGGCGAAGCCCTCGTGATGGCCTACGTGCGCTCCCGCGGCGTCGATGCTCGCATCGTCCGCATCTTCAACACCTACGGCCCGAACTCCGACCCGAACGATGGCCGTCTCGTGCCGAACTTCATCACCCAGGCCCTCCATGGCCAGCCGATGACGGTCTATGGCGATGGGCAGCAGACGCGCTCCCTCTGCTTCGTCTCGGACCTTGTCGACGGCCTCGTCGCTGCCATCCGTACCCCGGCTGCCCGCGGCCAGGTTATCAACCTCGGTAACCCCGACGAGCACACCGTCTTCGATTACGCCGACCTTGTGCGCGAACTGGTCGGTTCAGCCTCACCGCTGGTGTTCACCGAGCCGGCTGTTGGCGATGACCCACAGCGACGGCGCCCGGACATCACCAGGGCGCGGGAGCTCCTGCATTGGCAGCCCCGGGTGGGCTTGCGCGAAGGGCTTGCCGAGACCATCGCCTACTTCCGCCGCGAACTCCTGGACCCTGCACTCCCGGAGGTGCGCTAAGTGCGAGCCCTGGTCACTGGTGGCGCGGGCTTTATCGGCAGCCACCTCGCCGATGCTCTCGTCACCGCCGGTCATGACGTCGTGGTGCTCGATAACCTTCGCAGCGGACGGCGCGAATTCGTCCCCTCCGCTGCCAAATTGGTGGTGGGCGACATTCGCGACCCCGCCATCCTCATGGACGTTGTGGAGGAATGCGACGTCGTCTTCCACCTTGCCGCCCAGTCGAACGTCATGGGCGCCATGGACGACGTCGACTACTCCTTCACCACGAACGTTGCGGGCACACTCAATGTGCTTCGTGCCGCCTCCACCTCTGGCGTGCGGCGGTTGGTCTTCGCGTCGTCCCGCGAAGCCTACGGCGAACCCGCCCGGATCCCCGTACCCGAGACCGCGCCGCTGACCGCCAAGAACCCATACGGCGCGAGCAAAGTGGCGGCCGAGGCGTACTGCAACGCCTGGCGGGCCAGTACTGGCCTGGACACGGTCGTGCTCCGCTTCGCGAACATCTACGGCCCGCGCGATACCGGCCGCGTCATCCCGCTCTGGCTCGCCCGCGCCCTCGCCGGACACGACCTCGAGCTCTTCGGCGGTGACCAGCTCCTCGATTTCCTCCATGTGGACGTGGCCGTCGCCGCACTCATTGCCGCGACGAACCCCGCGGTGCGCGGTCCCCTCAACGTCGGA
>JALOAP010000188.1 GCA_023228745.1 Dehalococcoidia bacterium
CCCGGAGAGGCGTGCCCCGGCGCTGGAAGCGGCGTTCACTCACGACGAGGAGCCGCTCTGGCGCATCGGCAACGTGTACGCCGGCGACCCCCGGATCGTTGTGCGGTAAAGGAGCTGAAACGCCCCGGGTAAGAGCAGCAGACGGGGCCTTCGACCACATCATGCGTTCGTGAGACAAGAATGTAAGGCGTGACGGCGCCGGGTATGGGCTCGTTGTGTAACTCTTTCTCGAATTGTCCCCAACTTTCGGGCCTGCCTATACTCGAACTGCGTCGCCAGGGGGTTGGAGGAGTACCACGTGACTGCTGTCGCCACCGAGTTCGAGACCGTTATCGGTCTCGAGGTGCACGTCCAGCTGACTACCCGCAGCAAGATGTTCTGCGCCTGTAGCACCGCCTATGCCGGTGCTGCCCCGAACACGCACGTCTGCCCTGTCTGCCTTGGGCTTCCCGGTGTCCTGCCCGTCATCAACGAGCGGGCAATCGAATACATCGTCATGACCGGGCTCGCCCTGAACTGCAAGATCGCACCCTTCAGCAAGTTCGACCGGAAGAACTATCCCTACCCGGACCTCATGAAGGGCTATCAGATTTCCCAGTTCGACCTTCCCGTCTGCCAGGACGGCTGGCTCGAGATCCAGGTGGAAGGCGAAGCTCCGCGGCGCGCTGGCATCACCCGCGTCCACATGGAAGAAGACACGGCTCGCCTGCTCCATCGCACCGACCCGACGACCGGCGAAGCCTACAGCCTCATCGATGTGAACCGCTCTGGCACGCCCCTCATGGAGATCGTCGGCGAGCCAGACCTGCGTTCGCCTGCGGAGGCGCGGGACTTCCTCGTCCGCCTGCGCCAGGTGCTGCGCTACATCGGTGTCAGCGACGCCAACATGGAGGAAGGCAACTTCCGCTGCGACGCCAACATCAGCCTTCGTCCGCACGGCTCCGAAACCTTCGGCACGAAGGTTGAAATCAAGAACATGAACAGCTTCCGCGCCGTGCACGATGCCCTCGTGTTCGAACAGCGGCGCCAGGCCGGTATCCTCGCGGCCGGGGGCACCATCGCCCAGGAGACGCGCGGTTGGGTGGACGACACGGCCGAGACGGTATCGCAGCGTTCGAAGGAAGAGGCCAACGACTACCGCTACTTCCCCGAGCCAGACCTGCCGCCGCTCCGCCTCAGCGAGGCGTTTGTCGAAGCTGTACGCGCCCGCCTGCCCGAACTCCCGGCCGCTCGTCTTGAGCGACTGCTGGGCCTTGGCCTCTCCGATTACGAAGCCAGTACCATCGCCGAGGCCCGCGAACGCGCTGACTACTACGACGCCGTCGTCGCCGCGCTTGGGGGCGAACAGGAACGCTCCGCCAAGCTCGCGGCAAACTGGGTGCTCGGTGAGGTTCTTCGCTGGCTCAACACCAACGCCCGCGAGATCACGGAACTTCCCGTTACTCCGGAGCGTCTTGCTGAACTGATCGGACTTGTGGAACAGGGAACGGTCACCCAGGCAGTCGCAAAGGACGTCTTCGAGACCATGGCCACGAGCGGCAAATCAGCTCCCCAGGTTGTCGAAGAAGGCGGCCTCGCCCAGATCAGCGGGAGCGATGAATTGCTTGCGATCGTCCGCCGGGCCATCGAGGCGAATCCCAAGCCCGTCGCTGACTACCAGGCCGGCAAGGAGGCGGCTGCGAAGTTCCTCATCGGACAGGTGATGCGCGAAACACGAGGTCGTGCCAATCCAGCCGTTGTGCAGGATCTGCTCAAGGCAGAGTTGGACCAGACAAATGTCTAGATACCTTCGTGGTATGGCGTCACAGCGATGGTACACTCCCGCCGAATGACCACTCGCAACCTTCGGGAAATGAGCACCTTCAAATGGCTCTACCCCGGTATGCACATCAAGCGGTGGTTGCTGCTGCTGCTCTTTGGCGTCAGCCTCATGGGCCTGGGCATCGCCTACGTCCTCCGCGAGGCGTACCTCCAGTACACCCTCCCGGGCATCTTCTATTACCTCACATTGCAGTTCATCCCTCGCTGGGGAAGGGGCATGCTCTTCATCTCGCTCTCCCTCAGCACCGTCGGCCTGGCGACGTGGAAACTCAATCAGTCCCTCCTCTACGCCTTTGTGCGGCCCAGCCGCGAAGAGAGCGTCGCCGAGGCGATCTATAACAAGCGCATCCTGGGGCGCGGGCCGAAGATCGTCGCCATTGGCGGCGGGACCGGCCTCTCGATGCTGCTCCGCGGGCTGAAGCAGCACACCAGCAATCTCACCGCCATCGTCACCGTCGCCGATGATGGTGGTTCCACCGGGCGCCTGCGCCAGGAGTTCGGCGTTATCGCCCCCGGCGACATCCGCCAATGCATCGCTGCGCTCGCCGAGGCCGAGCCCCTCATGTCCCGCCTTTTCCAGTACCGCTTCTCCGAGGGTACCGGGCTCCAGGGGCACTCCTTTGGCAACCTCTTCATCGTCGCCATGTCAGAGATCACCGGGAACTTCGAGACTGCAATCCACGAAACGAGCCGCGTCCTCAACGTTCGCGGGGCCATCCTGCCGTCCACCCTCGAGGATGTCACCCTCAGCGCACGTACCAAGGAGGACGAGCTCGTGGTCGGCGAGCACAACATCACTGAGCGTGGCTCGGGCATCCAGCAGCTCTACCTCAACCCGCCCTGGGCCGAAGCCCACCCGGATGCGGTACGGGCACTCCTCGATGCTGACATCATCGTGATCGGTCCCGGCTCTCTCTACACATCTGTGCTACCGAACTTGCTGGTGGATGGCATCCGCAAGGCCACGGAGCAGACCCAGGCGCTCAAGGTGTTCGTCTGCAACGTCGCCACCCAGAAGGGCGAGACCGACGGGTTCAGCGCTGCGGACCATCTCATTGCCCTCGAACGCCACGCCGGCAAGAACCTGATCGATGCCGCCATTGTGAACAACAACATCACCAGCAACTTGCCCGAAGCGTGGGAATCCGAAGCGGTCGAACTCGCCCACAATGGCGACTCGCAGATTCTCGAAGGCGTTCGTATCGTCGAAGCTGACGTCATCGCTGAGGAAAACCGTTACCGCCACGATCCCGAAAAGCTCGCGGCTACGATCCTCCGGCTCTACTATGGGCGAGACGCCTTCGCAACCCAGTCGCCGCGCCCCAGCGAGGAAGCAGCGCTGGCGAGCACCCGGTAGGGCCTACCATGCTGATGAACATTCTCCAGATCGTCGTTTCCGTCATCCTCATCCTCATCATCCTGCTGCAGGTGAAGGGCTCCGGCTTTGGCGCTGCCCTCGGCGGGATGTCCGGTGGATCCGTCTACCGCACCAAGCGAGGGCTCGAACGGACGCTCTTCCAGGCGACGATCATCCTCACCATCGTCTTCATCTTCATCTCGTTCCTGAGCGTCCAGTCACAGAAGTAACCCTTGTTCGAATACCTCCGCTCTCGCCGCTCATTGGTCGTCGGCGGCCTCCTCCTCGTGGCAATCGTCACTGCTGCAGGAGCACTCGGCCTCCGCTTGAGCGGCAGCAACGGCGTCGTTCTCGCGCCCGATACCTCCTACGTCGAAGGTACCGCCGGCACATGGCAACGCATCAACCCGCTCTACGCCTCCACCAACGAGGTCGATGAGGACCTCACCCGCCTCGTTTTCGCCGGCCTCCTGAAGCTCGGCCCGGATGGCTCGTTACTACCCGATCTCGCGGACCTTCCCCAGGTCAGCGAAGACCAGCTTGCCTACACCTTCCGCCTGAAGCAGGGCCTCACCTGGCACGATGGCGTCGCGCTCACCTCCAACGACGTCGCCTTCACCATCGCCCGCCTACAGGACCCCGACTTCCGCGGCGACAGTGGTCTCGCCGAATCCTGGGCGGGCATCACGGTCGAAACACCGGATGAGCGCACGGTCGTGCTCCGTCTCGAACAGCCCTACGCACCCTTCCTCGCCCGGAATGCCACCGTTGGCATCCTCCCCGAGCACGCCCTCGCCGGTCTCACATCGCAGGCGCTCTACGAGTCTTCGTTCAACGCGAAGCCCATCGGCGCAGGTCCCTACAAGCTGCAGACAATCGATGCGCGAGAGGCGGTGCTCACGGCCTTCGATGGCTACCACGAGGGCCGCCCATCCATCGATCGCTTTACCATCCGCTTCTACGCGGACTACCCCTCCGCACTCCGCGCTGCATCGACGGGCGACATCGATGGCTTGCTCTTCCGTGATACACCCACCGAGGCCCAGGCGACCGAATTTCAAGCCCTCCGCGGGATGAAATCCGAACAGTTCCAGCGCGACGCCTACACCATCCTCTACCTCAACAACGACCAGGCCTACTTCCAGGATCCACGCGTTCGCCGCGCCCTCTCCCTCGCAGTGGACCGCCAGGCCATCGTTGATCACGTGTTCTTCGGTGCGGCAACCGCGTCGAGCGCTGCCATCGCCCCCGGCTCCTGGGCCTATAGCGAAGAGTACGACCACACAGAGCCGAACCGCGGCGAAGCAATCCGGCTGCTCGAGGAAGCAGGCTGGACAGCTCATCCGACAAGTGGCATCCGCATCCGTGAGGGCGAAGAGTTCCGCATCACCATCCGCACCGACACCGATCCCGTCCGGCTCGCCGTCGCCAGCGAAGTTGCGACTCAGCTCGAACAGCTTGGCATCCGCGCGACCGTCATGAGTACCACCTTCTCTGTGCTTCGCCGCGACTTCCTCCAGGAACGGAAGTACGACGCCGCAGTCACCGGGTGGGACCAGGGTGCAGACCCCGACCCATACTTCGGGTGGCACAGTTCCCAGACGGGCACCGCCGGTCTCAACATCGGCAATTTCACCGACATCGTCGTCGACGAGCTCATCGCCAAGGCCCGCACAACCAACGATATCGAGGTCCGGAAGGAGCAATACCGGCAGTTCCAGGAAAAATGGGACGAACTGGCCCCGGGCGTGGTGCTTGCCTACCCGCGGTACAGTTATCTGTACCCCTCGGGGCTGCGCGGACTTGAGGTCAACGTGCTTGCCCGGGGTGCAGACCGCTTCTGGAACGTCGCTGATTGGCATCGCTAGCCCGTCCTATCGTGCTCCTCACGGACTACGGCACACGTGATCACTACGTGGGCCAGGTGAAGGCCGTCATCGCCGGCATTGCCCCCTCTTCGCCCATCATCGATCTCTCCCACGAAGTCCACCCGTTCGCCGTGGACGAAGGCGCCTGGATGCTCGAGACCGCGCTGCCCGTACTCCCGGAAAACGCGATTGTCCTGGCGGTCGTCGATCCCGGCGTGGGTACTCCGCGGAAGCCCATCGCCGTCCGCTACGCGGGCCGAGACTTTGTCGGCCCCGACAACGGGCTTCTCTCGACTGCGTTCCCGGCGGAGATGCGCCGCAAGCTGCGCAGTGCGGCCACTGTCGCCGTCCCGGCATTGGACGGCCTCGATGTCCGCGAGTTGTGTGAGCCCCAGTTCAGGCGCCCGGCGGTGAGCAGGACGTTCCACGGGCGGGACATCTTCGCGCCCGCCGCCGCGCACATCGCCGCCGGCGTGAACTTCCGTCAGTTCGGCCCACCCGTCGCCAGGGCAGTCGTGCTTCCCGAATGGGGCGCGATGCCACAGGCCATGGGCCAGCTCCAAAGCTACGTGGTGCATGTCGACCGTTACGGCAATCTCATCACCACCATCCGGGCAAGCCAGCTCTTCCCCTCGTTCGAGCTCGTGGTGAACAACGTGGTCATCGATCGCCACGTCCGGACTTTCGGCGATGCTGCCGCCGACGAAGCGTTCTGCCACGTCGACAGCTCGGGGTTCATCGCGATTGCGGTGAAGGAGGCGAGCGCCGCGGAGCGCCTTGGCGTGGCTCGAGGAACACCCGTGACGGTGCGCGCGCGGTGAGCGAAGCGGTTCGCGTCCTCTTCATGGGCTCCCCCGCCTTCGCCGTGCCGTCCTTGCGCGCACTCGCTTCCGCGGGCCACGAAATCGTGGCGGTGGTCACTCAGCCCGACCGGCGCGCCGGTCGCGGTGGCCGGCTCACCCCTCCCGACGTGAAGGTCGCGGCGCAGGCTCTTGGCATCGACGTCCTCCAGCCTGAATCGCTGAAAGACGCCGAGCTCCAGGAACAGCTCATCGCTCTCGCGCCCGATGTCACCATCGTCGCGGCCTACGGCAAGATCCTTCCCCGCGCAGTGCTCGCCATCCCGAAGCGCGGCAACATCAACGTCCATGCCTCGTTGCTTCCACGCTGGCGCGGTG
>JALOAP010000190.1 GCA_023228745.1 Dehalococcoidia bacterium
ATCGATACGACTCTTCTGAGGTTGCAATAGAGCGCTGTAATGATTCCATTTTCAGAGCGCCATAACCATCGCGCTCCAAGCCGGGGCGCGTTTTTGCCAGCTCGCGGTTAAACGGATCGCGCGGAATTATCAGAAAGCTCATTGATATCAAAACCCATAAGTTCCATATCCAGATCGGGTTCTTTTATCTTCATATCGTCGAGTAGTTGCCTTAACAGGTCGTCGTCAAATTCTCCACCGTGTTTGTTGGCGGCGATGTTGGCTTTCTTTTCTTTTTCTTCCGGCCAGTCAACTTCACGGTATGCCATGCGGCCGGACGGAGTCTCGATGTATCCGAGAGCGACGGTACCGGTTTGATCGGTGTGCGGTTCTTTTACGACCTCCCAATCGGGAGAAAAGTTTTTTGTGCGCTGATGCCCGCCAATCAATGTTTGCGTCCGGACGTTGAAGACGATGCCGGAGAGGTCGCCGAATTCTTCAAGTGATTTTTTCAGGCGCGATAGTTGCGCGTCTGTGATTTTGCGCGGGTTGCACCCCGCCGGTTTTAGATTTTTGACTTGCATCACTGCGCGCGATTTGTTCATTTGTAAACTCTCCTTGTTTTTTTATTTTGTTTTTTACCGGCCAGAAGAGGAGTGCAAATCTTTTCTTCCGGCTTGAATACCTTTTCGGCAATTTCGCCGTTGATATATTTCTTTCGCCATTCAACGATCATTTCCTTATCGCTTTCCCAAATACCGCCAATTTTTTTTGCGGGAAATCCACAAGACACAATCATGTTAATGACGGATGCCTCGGAGGAGGCCAGGTTGATCGATCGGCAGAACTCCCTAATGGCCGTCATGCCGGATAGTGCTGCCTTTGCTTTTTCCATAATTGCCGCGTCTGTCATATTACCACCTCGATATTTTATTTTTTTGTTTTTTGTTAATGACTTTTTTTTCGCCCGGTTGTGAATTCCTCACCGGAGGCGCCAGAATGTTGACGCCGCCGCCGATCCATTGCGGCTGGGCCAGCGACCAGGACAGCAGGTCGGCATCCAGCAGATGGTTCGACGGGCTGATCCGCACATATCGCGCGACCTTCGATTTTCCGTCCGGGCGTTTCTCTTCCGCCAGAATGTGCCGCGCGTAAACTTCGTCCGTTTCAGAATGCAGATAAAGCGCATTGGATTCGTTTTTCGCGGCGCGCTCCAGGCCGTAATGAAACATGTCCTTGATTGTATCGGTATTGATCAGGACGATATGGAACCAGTCGGGCAGCGTTTTCCCGGTCGATGTTTTCATCAGGGGTTCGCCCTTTTTAAACAGTGAGGAGATCGGCCGAGAGGATCCTTTCGTCCCGTATAACTGGCAGCCGCGGTAATAATTGGCGATAATCCACCAGTAGGTTTCCTCTGTCATGGACATGTTGTCGTCTTTTTTCCCGCCGCCTGTATCCAGCGCGGCGCGCCAGATCCGCATGGAACCGCCGTTTTCTATGGGATATTCCGTCTCGAATAACAACGATTCGACCTGGCCCCATGTCATCAGATACCCGTAATGGATCAGCCAGCCCGTGAGGCCGTGAACATCGCGCGCCCAAGCGCGCGTGGCAAACCAGAATCCGGCTTTCTGGACGTCGATCCCGCACGTCAGCGCGATGGCCGCTTCCGGGACGGTTTGTGGCTTGAGGCCGCATCGTGATTTTAGAATTTCATCGATCTTTTTCGGGCGGGCGGCTCTTTCTTTCCACGCTTCCGAACAGTCCTGCGTTACCCAGACTTTGAGCTTTATGGGATCTTTCTGTCCGTACAGAAAGTTCGCGGCGGCGCTGGACATGGTTTTGACATACCAGGACGGAAGGATAAACGCGACGGCGCGCGGCCGGGCGATTTCTTCCAGCTCGACGACCTCATCACTACAGCGCGGGCATTTATTTTTATTTTTGATGAAATCGGCGTCAGTGTCGTGTCCCGTCCAGCCGCATTCCTCGCTGGTGCATTTGAGGTTGTCGGCAATCCAGCCGTTGTTCATCATGGACAGAACGGCGCGGTTGCGCATGTCGTCATCCCACTGCATGCCGCATCCCTTACAATTATACCGTGCCCGTTTTTCCCGAATGACTTTGCGCGGATCGACGATGTCGCCCCAGGTAATATTTTCCCAGACCATGCGCTGGACTTCGCCGCACACCGGGCATTTGGCGTGATAATGATAGATCACGTCGGCGTGATCCCGGATCGTAGTCGTGATCAACCCGTATTCGCCGGACGCCGACGAACATAAATATAATTTATAGGTGAACGGAAATGAATTCGTGCGTTCCCGCAGCGCATCAACGGCATTCGGTTCATCGCCCTGCGTCTCCAGATATTCCGGCTTATTGACTTCGTCGCCGATGGCTATTTCAAACGCGTCGGACGATAAAGACGATATCGAACCCGCCCACGCGCCGATGATATCCATGCCGTTGATAAACGCGATGGACGTGCGCGTGACATCGCCCAGTACCGGCGACAACATCGCGGCGGTCCGCGGCGTGTCCTTGATCGATTTCGACAACCGGCGCTTGAAAATGCGGAGCGTGAGCTTTTCAACCGGCATCGTAACAACGGCCGAGCTGGGCGATATATCGACGCGCTTCATCATGTAATTGATGTACGGCTGCGTCTTGATCGTCTGCGGGGACGCCTGAACATAAATCTCGCGGACATACGGCGCATCGAGCGCGTCCATGACGCCCACAGCGCAGGGTGATCGATCATTACGCCAGGGCGATTTGCGCCCGCCATCCACAACGACACGATACCGCTCCGCCCACTCCGCCGTGGAGATCTTCTCCGGGATCCGGAAGACCCGTCGTTCGCCTTCCGTGAAGCGGAAAGCGGTGGCTGGTGGATGGTTGATGGTGGCTAGTCTCATTTTAAAATAACCTTCCTGTCTCGTTTACTTTTTTCTTCTTTTGGAAAGTTTGCTTTACATGTGAATTTTCACACGGCCCGAGACGTCCACCATCAACACGGTGCATGGTTTTTTTATTACACGTTTCGCAAAACCAAAGAACCCTAACGGTGTTTTTTGTGAAATGCTGCATTACTTTCCTTTGTCATTCCGGCGAAGGCCGGAATCCAGTATTTGTTTTGAGCGTTTTTCATCAATACCCAGTTCCTTGTGAGTGCTGCCACCGCATTTCAATCTTCCATACGCGGCCAGGACACAAGCGACACTGAAATTAATCGCCTCGATTTCGATTTCTTTCCCGTCTAAAAATACAATTTTAAATTTGTTCATACCATTCACCTTTCACTATTAACTATTCACTTTCTCCAACTCATACCGCCATACCCATGGATTTGATGACCAGGGATATTTCTTCGCGTTGATAAAATCCCAAAGCCGGGCATAACGATCTATTGCTAAAGAATCTTTTACCAAACGACATCCAATACAAACATCGTCAATTCCTTCTAAATTTATTCCTTCTTTTCTAGCATCTTCGTCAGTTATATCCTGCAATCTCTCCGGACGGGCGCTCACAATAAGCGCCTTCGATCGTGACGCCCATTCCGGCATGAACATCCCCGGCTTCCATTTAGGAAATATTTCCGGATGCTGATTTCGCGGTTTGTGGCCAGGATCTCGATCCCTGTATCGCATCCCACCAGTGTCCTGATCAGGACGTTCTGCAGAACGGGAAGCGCAATCTGTTTTTCGACGATTCCCAGCGTCTTCTGTATCCCGTTTTAAAATATTTCTCGATTGATTGTAAATTCCATTTTTCCTCCGTTATAGGTAAATAATATTATCAGTTGGGTGGTACAGACCAGATCGTCTTTTATTGATACTTATGCGTAGGCGTGCACCTCTTGATCCTGTTATTACACCATCAAATTCAATTCCGTTTCGGCTAGTTATAATTTTAACCTTACCGCCACGTTTAGCTGGCACTCCATAGGCTTTTCTTATATATTCCATGCTCATAAAACAAACCCTCTATGATTTTTTAATACTCACCATCTGGTAAAATTGCGGTTGCTTCGGCCGTTGCTATAACCGGACTGGATTGCTACGATTCCTCTTTGATATCCAAACATAGGTTTTCTCCTTTATAAAAAAATATTTCATTCAACGTTGAACGTTGAACTTTGAACGTAGAACAAATTCTTATAATTTATCTCTTCATCCGGATGGCTCAATAAATAATCATTGACTTCGCCCGGCTTCATCACCAGCTCGTTGATGCGGCCGCCGACGTAACGATCATTGCGCAGCACGGTGAAGCGGTCCGGCGTGTTGATGATTTTGACGCCGGGATTGTCGCGTAAGAGTTTGTAAAGTTCCTTTAATAGTTCCGGAGTGTCTTGCGTCGGTATGTTTTCACCCCCACCTTTATCCTCCCCCCTCGAGGGGGAGGAGTCTTTTTCACTTTTCACTTTTCCCGTTTCACTTTTGCCAAGCGTCAGCGCAGGCACCAGCCCCGCTTCGATCCAGCTTTTCAGGTCTATCCCCTGCTGGACAGCTTCACCGGGATCCTTGCCCTTCGGTACGGGCCAGCGATCACATTTGTCCGGGAAGTTTTCGAGCCACCATTCAAACGCGCGTTCCGCGGCAATCTTTCCTCCGCCCTTATCGCCATAGTCCAGGGCGTTGAGTATCTGTATGGCATCTTTCAAAACGGCGTAGGCGGCAACGTCGGGTTTCCCCTGTAGTGTTCCCAAAGCAACGGCTCCGGCCAGATCCGTTGCCGCGGCACAGGAAATGGCGTCAAGTTCGCTCTCGACAATCACAAAAGCGCGCCGCTCAATTCCAAGGATCATGATCGACATGGAAGAACCGGGTACAACATAGTAACGCGGTTCGCCTTCCGGCCGGCGGATCCTGATCCGCTGGATCATGCCATCAATAATATAGGGGATGACTAACCCTTGCGGGATCCACAACATGCGCGGCTTCCCGTTCTCTTTTTTCAATTCAGGCAATCCCCATGCCGGCCGCGGCCGGAAAATATCTTTTCCGTTTTCGCCGGGATTCCAACCCAGGCGCGCGGCGGCTGCCGCTTCCTGATTGATCCCGCGATCGGACAGCCATTGCATGACGTCCGGATTCTTCCCAAGTTCTAATTGCGCCCAGGCGATAAACTTTTCCGCCTTTTCCTGCCAGAGCTGATCCGGTCTTTGATGTTGGACTGGTTGAAATGGTTGCTTCTGGTTGGCGGCCTGTGGCTGGCGATCCATCCGGTGCTTTGTTGTAAATTCGATATCGAGATACTCGCACGCCGCTTTAAAATCCATTCCTTCGAATTCGATCAGGAATTGGATGTTGTCGCCTGATTTATCGCAGCTGCGGCACCAATAGGATCCTTTGCCCTGGTTAGCATTCGGCCAGACGCGAAATCGATCATTCCCGCCGCACGCCGGGCACGGTCCAGCCCATTCGCCACCATGCGTCGAGGCGACTTTTTTCAGGTTAACTTTTTTACTGGCCAGATCGTATGTGTTCATTAAGAAATAATTACCCTTGTATTCCAATTTTTAACGGCTTGCTTTTTACTTAAAGATAGAGGTCCAGACGCACCACAGTGCCCACAAGTAACATCATATAAATCCCCAGGCCCCTTAACGATCCTGTCGGCCAAAATAGGGCACCCGCAAAAAGGGCAATTCGAAAACTGAAATACTTCCATCATCTTTTTGGGGATGGTTTGTTTTTTATCTACCATTTTTTTTATTCCTCTTTTTTCCTTTTTAATTATTTAATTTCATTCATTATTTCTTATTATATTATATTTATTATTACCCCTTCCGGGGAGGGTTTGGAGGGTTGCCCCTTATATATATTGTTCGGCGTTTTTACGAAAAACCGCTCAGAAACTTCTCTAGGGTGAACTCTCCACCCTCCCTTTTTTTGTCGATTCTATTCAAGGTATCTACGGCAATCCATTTTATAAATTCGATAGATACAAATGAATTTAAAAATCCTGCCGATTTTTCAAACCCTCCCCGAAATCCGCCATTAATGTGGAGAGTGGAGGGTTGTATTGATGTTTTTTTATTTTTCTTAATCATGTTTTTAAGCCTCTATTTCTCCCTGAGTAGTTCCCAGGGCAATGCCGTGATACATGACGCAGCCTTCGGATTTGTGCTTGTCGAATTTCTTGCTGAGTTGTTTTCCGAACCAGGTGCCGGTCGGCTCTTTTTTGCCGATGTTGGCGTGGTACCAGGCGAC
>JALOAP010000191.1 GCA_023228745.1 Dehalococcoidia bacterium
CGCGTGGTGCAGGCCGCTGTTGAACCGCTTGGCACCATTGATGACCCACTCATCGCCATCACGAACGGCGCGGGTTTCGAGCCATGACGCATCGGACCCGTGATGCGGCTCCGTCAGGCCGAAGGCGACCCGTGTCTTGCCGGTGAACATGCCATCGAGGAACTCGCGCTTCTGCTCCTCGGTGCCGTAGTTCTCCCACATCTTCACCGTCGGGAAGTTGCCGACGATGGAGTGCTCGTTCTGGAGGTCGTTGTGGAGACCGAGGCCCTTGGCAGCGAAATGTTCGCGAATGATGGCCATGCCCAGGTTGGTGCCATCCCGGCCGCCGTACTTCTTCGGCACGGCGTAGCGGAGGAAGCCAGCCTTATCGGCGCGGCGCCTCACCTCAGCGAGAAGCTCCTCCCATTCCTTCCGTGGGACACCGCCGTTTTCGAAGTCCGTGCGGGAGTACTCGCGACGGTGGTCGAAGAAGCGGATATTGTCGTCTTCCTGCTCGAGCGGCTTGATCTCTGTCTCGATGAACTCATCGAGATCCTTAAGAAGTTCCTTGATGTCCTGTGGGATTTCGAAGTCCATACCGTTTCCTTCTCGGCGTCCTGCGCCGTGGTTTCAGTGGGTGTCGTAACTCTATGCCAGCTGCTGTGGGCTGGCGATTCGCACCTTGTTGACGACGGTGGTGTAGAGATGGCGGACGAGTTGTTCTTCGGCCGGGCCGTCATCGAACTCGCCCTGCTGAATGCGTGCAACAAGCGCTTCGTTCCGCTCCTGCAGGCGCTCGGTAAAAGCGGCCTGGCCATCGGGAATTGCTTCGGGACCGAGGAGCGTATCGAGGCCGCGCCACTCCTCGCGCATGAAGCCGTCTTCCATCTCGACTTCGCGCTTGAGGATGCCGAGAGAGTTGGCCGCAACCTGAAACTGGAAGCGTTCCCAGCGGTCGCGGGCGTGGGCCTGGCGGTCGCGCATGAAGTCGGCGAGCGCGTCGAGGAGTTCAGCGGCGGTCGGTCTATCCTGCATTGCGCACCCTCGCTTCCACGCCGGTGAGGCGCAGCACTTCGAGTTCGGTCTCCGCGGTGCGACGACCGATGGCAGCGAGTTCGTGACTCACCATGTTGCCGTCCAGGTGCACCCGTGCCTGCATCATGGTGATCTGGCACCAGCGAATATTCTGAAGGACTTCCCAGGCGGCGACACGGTCGCGGCTAATGGCGCGCCCGGCAGCCTTCTCGTAGGCCTGGATCCACTCCTCGCGGGGAGCGACTCCCCCGGCTTCGAGCTCATTCTTCCCGAAGCGCCAAACCCGTGTGCAAAGCCACGCGAGATCCTCCTCGGGCTCACCGATGTGGGTCCCTTCCCAGTCGAGCACCGACGTGAGGCCCTGCTCGTCGTAGAGCATGTTGCCAATGCGGAAGTCACCGTGGACCACGCAGGGTTCCTTGCCCGTCTTTGGGAGGGTCGCGATCTGGCGGTCGAGCCAGCGGAAGGCCCATTCGACCGCGGGGTGCGGGTTCAGGAGGTCGGCACGGTAACTTGCCTCCACCTGTCGCCGGGAATAAGCAAGGGCGTCCTCGCCGGCCTCCGGGCCGCGCATACCAGGGGCGGCGGCCACATCGTCCGGCGTGATTTCGTGGATCCGGGCGAGGTCTTCCGCGAGCTGCTGGATGATGACCCTGCGTGCTTCCGCGTAGGCGTCGCCGGTTAGGAGCTGCCGCGGGTTTGTGTCGCCTCGCACCCGGGTCATTAGCAGGTAATCCTCGCCGGTCTCGGATTCGCCGACGGCTATGGGTTCCGGGCAGCGAATTCCGCGGCTGAAGGCCACCCGCAGTACCTCGAACTCGCGGCGGGTCTTCTCGTGGTCAACGCGGCCGGGTGGGGTCGCACGAACAACCAGCTCGTGTCGCACGCCGTCGACGGTCGCGTCCACCGCCCAGGAGTCATGAACGGCGCCTCCCGCGAGCTTTCGGGGTTGGTCGACGAGCGACTCCTTCCCAAACGCTTTGTGTACCGCCTCCACCGCGACGCGGCCCGTATCGGGACTTCCCCCCATGGGTACTCCTTCCTTCGTCCTAGTTGCGTGAGGAGAGTGCACGGAGGGTGCGCGTGCCAGCACGCCCGATGTTCCATCCATGCCCCAGCAGCCCTGCGGACAGTACGAAACAGTCCGTCTCGGGCGCAGTCCGGAGCGAGTCTGGCGTTAGATTGGCACGCTTGTCAATATTCAGTCCCTGGGCGGTGGGACAGCCTGCGTTCAAGCGCGAACGCGCGGGCTCGCCTACGCTTGGTATGTGACATTCGAGCGCCCGGTCCTCCTCATCTTTCACGGCGGTTCCGGGTCGCTACCCGCAGAGCAGATGATCGCAGGGGTGCGGGTCGCGGCGGCGCTGGAGAGCGCCACCTCGGCGCTGGCAGCCGGGTTCGAGGCCGTGATCATCGCGACGGATGACCCGGCGCGCTTCGAACCGCTCCCTGCTGGCGTATTGATCGACGAGGACGACCGCGGCACGGCGTTCGATTTCGCGGGCCGGCTTCGCCACCTCGTCTCCCGCTACGGCATTCAGAAGCCGGCTGTGATGGGTGCGGGCTCGGTGCCCCTGCTCGGCGTCGCGGAATTCCAACTTGTGGCCGAGCAATTGGAGGCGCGCGACGGCCGCTTCGTCACGAACAATTTCTTTTCCAGCGACCTGACGGCGTGGACCCCCGGCAGCGCCATCCACGGCGTCAACCATTTCACCCGTGACAACCTCCTGCCGCGGCGGTTGCGCGACGACGCGGGGCTGGCGCCCGTGATCCTGCCGCGCACAACCGCGACACAATTCGACCTCGACACGCCCGCTGATCTCGCGGTGCTATCGCTGCACGAGACGCTACCGCAGCGCCTGCGGTCGGTGGCCAACGACGCCGCTCTCGATCTCGAGCCCTACCGCGGGCTGATGCGGCTGTTCGTGGACCGGGAGGCGGAGGTGGTGGTAGCGGGACGCGTCGGGAGCATCACCTGGCAGCACCTCGAACGGGAGACCGCGTGCAGGGTGCGGATGTTGAGCGAGGAGCGAGGTCTTGCCGCCGCAGGGGCTTCGCACCGCGCGCGTTCGGTGCTCGGCTTCCTGTTCGAAGCGGTGGGCGCGGAGCAGTTTTTCGCGCGCATGGCAGACCTCGGCGACGCGCTCGTGCTCGATACGCGCGTGATCGAGGCCCACCTCGGCGTGGAGCCATCCCGGGAAGACCGGTTTCAGAGCGACCTCCTGGCCTTTGAAGCGATCGAGGAACCAACGTTGCGACGGATCACCGAGGCGGCAGCACGGGCACCGAAGCCCGTGTTGCTCGGCGGGCATTCGCTCGTCTCCGGCGGCCTGATGCTCCTGAACGATATTGCGTGGCGCGAGAACGACCGGCGGCTGGGCATCGCCTAGCCTAATCCCACTTGTTAGCTCCTTGTCTGACGGTAGCAACGGGCGTTGTTCGCCCTCGCGAGAACGCGGCCTACCTTCGAGGCGGAACCGGCGCTCGGCGCCGCAGGAGGATGCGACATGGCACGCGCGACGCACATCG
This sequence comes from Dehalococcoidia bacterium, assembly GCA_023228745.1. Taxonomy (GTDB): domain Bacteria; phylum Chloroflexota; class Dehalococcoidia; order Tepidiformales; family Tepidiformaceae; genus JALOAP01. The sequence continues at coordinate 3,544 of JALOAP010000191.1, forward strand.
AACGGCAGCTCGCGGAAGCCGAGCTCGAGGGGCTCATCGTCGAGGAGTTCGACGACCACGTCGTCGTCAGCGGGATCGTCGAGAACGAGGAGGAGCGCGAGCGGGCGCTCGAAGTCGCCCGGGACGTGGCCGGAGACCGGCGCGTGGACGACAGCATCGATATCAGCGGTGTGATGCCAGCAACGATCGACGAAATCGAGCTGCTCGGGGGCTTCGACCGCACCATCGATCGGGAGTTGAGCGAGGTCGATACCAACACCTTCGAAGGGGCCACCGTTGGCTACGAAGAGGAAGTACTGGAAGCGGGCGACTACCAGCGCGAGGGCCAATTCACGACCAGCGGCTGGGAAGCGTCGGGGCCCTCCTCAGCGATCGAGGAGGACGTCGTGTCGGAGGGGGACAGCGTATTCAGCCCACCAATCGACCCGGTGTCCCGGTGGAACCCTCAGACCCATCGCACGGAGATTATCGGGGGCCTGCAGCAGAGCTCGATGGATTCGGTCGAGGTCGAACGCTCTGCCTCGGACGGCGAGTACGGAGACGAAGCGATCGCGGACGCGATCCGGCGGGAGCTGCGCGAAGATGCGGCGACGACGGATCTCGAAATCGGCGTTGCCGTCTTCCAGGGGGTGGCGGTGCTTCGTGGCAGGGTGCCCTACCTGGAAGACGCGGAAAGCGCGGAGGAAGTGGCCGCCCGAGTGCCCGGCGTCGCGGAAGTGCGGGAGGAGTTGGAGGTCACCCAATACGAGGAGGCGCCGCCCGAGCGGTAGCCCCGGCCCTACGGGGTGGAGCCAAGCTCCATCGGAGCGCCGCGTTTGCGCTCCATGACGTACACCTGTACTTCCCAGCGGCCGTTATGGAAGCGAGTGTGGGGTCCGATTGGCTCGCGCTGTTCGGCTGGCACGCGCCAGAGTTGCTGCGCGATCTCGCGGTCGAAGTGCCAGCGGGACTCGACAATGCGAAAGCCGAGGGCCTTGTAGGCTCGGTGAGCGTGCTCGGCGAATGCGTTCGTTGTGAGCACGAAGTCGTGCCCGGGGTGTTCGCGTTCGAGCCACGTCATCAGGGTGCCGAGCATGCGCCGGCAGACGCCGCGGCCCTCGTGTTCGGGCGGCACATGCACCGACCAGAGGTAGAGGCCGGAATCGTCGCGGAGGTTGACCGAGACACGCCCGACCGGCTCCCCGTTCTCCACGGCGATGAAGTGGCGATGTGGACCAGGCTCACGTGCGCGACGGAGCTCCGCGCGGGCACGTAGTGGGTCGCGGAGGTAGCCGAGGTCGAAGGCGTGGTACGGGAAGCCGCGCTCGCCCCAGCGGGCCATCTTGGTCACCAGCTCCTCATCCCAGGGGCGCAGTTCGAGCCCCGGCCCGGGAATACGCTCCGGGTAGAGGGCACCGGCCGGGGGACGCGAAGTTGTGGTCACGGGTGCAGTGTAGCCAACGGCGCTGAGCGGAGTTCTTTCCTTATGTTACTGACTCCCCGCCCTCCCGCTGCGGTGCAACGATCCGCTCGGAATCGAGGACGGCCTCGAGCAGGTCACCACGCACGGCGAACCCGTGGCGGGCGTAGAGCGAACGGCTCTGCTCCGTCGGCCACAGGATGACAGCATCGACGCGTGCCTCCCGGGCGGTGGCGATGGCGGCCTCCAGCAGTCGCTCTCCAATGCCGCCACGAGCAGCAGGGCGGACGTAAACATTGGTGATGTAGGCATGGCACTCCTGTTCGGGGATGGGGTTCGGCACCTTTTCGATGAGCTGCATCCAGAGATTGCCGACAATCACATCCTCCCGCTCGGCGACCCAGCAGTACCAGGGCCCCGGTACGCGGAGACGGTCTGTCATCCACCGCTCCGTCCGGGCGACGAAGGCCTCCCGCTCTTCGGTGGGTTGCGCGATGCTGGCGCGGAATTCGTAGCGAAGTTCGGCCAGTGCCCGCGCGTCTGCGACGGTTGCAAGGCGAATGGGCGCATCCACGCGCTGAGTATGGGACAGGCGAGTGGCAGCCGGCTAGGACACGGAGGCAGGGACCCGGCGCACCCGTCGCGCCCCAACGCGTTCCAGCGCTTCGGCGAGCTGCTCGGAGGCGAAAGGCTTCTGCAGGAGGCCCGCGATCGAGCGCTTCATGGTGTCGTCGATGTGCGCGTCCGCCGCGTAGCCGGTGCAGACCACAATGGGCAGATCCGGGCGCACTTCGGAGACCGCGTGGAACACTTCGCGGCCGGTCATGCCGGGCATCACCAGGTCGAGCAGCACGGCCGCGAACCGGCCCGGGCGCGCCCGGATGAGGTCGACCGCGAGGGCGCCGTTCCCCACTTCGACGACGCTATAGCCGAGGTTCGAAAGGGTAGCGCTGGTGCTGCGCCGCACCAGTTCGTCGTCATCGACGAGCAGGACGAGATTGCCGTCGCCGGGATCGGTCTCGACCGAGTGGAGCATCTCAGCATCAGCGAGCGGGAACGTGAGCACGAAGCGTGTGCCGGTGCCGGGTTCGGCGTCGAGTTCGATTTTGCCCTTGTGACCACGGACAATGCCGTAGGTAATGGCCAGGCCGAGGCCGGTGCCGGAGCCCCGCTCTTTGGTGGTGAAGAACGGCTCGAAGATGCGGGCACGGGTGGTCGGATCGATGCCCGGCCCGTCGTCCGCGATCACAGCACAGCGT
>JALOAP010000192.1 GCA_023228745.1 Dehalococcoidia bacterium
ACAGCGGGGCGGGGCGGGCGCGGTGGTGAAAGCGGGATGGTCGTCGTAGGGGTCGCGGACGCCGTGTTCGAGGACGCCAGCCAGCGCCCAGAAACCATAGCAGCGCGGGCAGTAGTAGAGCGGCCGCGCGGTGACTAACTCGCGGCGCGGGTAGACCTCGACTGGGAGACGATCGGCGCAGAAGGCGCAGCGCGGCGTGCCGGGCGCGACCGGCGCCGGGCCGTCGGACGCGAGCACCGGGGAGACGGGTTCGTATGCGCCGTCGGCCGCGTTCGCGCGGGCGCGGGCGAGCCACTCATCGTCGGTGAGCCGCATACATTGAGCATCGGCCGGATGGGCTTAGAACAGCAGCATCGCGAGAAGGATGATGATGCCGGCGATGAGGAAGGCGGCGGTGAACGGGAACCCGAGGGTGCTCATCTCGCCACGGTCGGCGGCGATGCGCTCCGCGTGATAGCGGCGGGCGGCGCCCGGCTGGGAGTCCCGGTGGCGGCGCCGGCGGATGTGCGGAGCGTGCAAGGCGGCCACGGTTCACCTCACGGCGCCGGGAGATCGAGCTCCGATGGGCGCCACAACAGTGAGCATAGGGACGGGCGCATACCGGAGCGCATACGAGGACGGTGCCGGCCATAACACGGCGGTAAACGCGCGAGGACGTCGGGAGTTTTCTGCGAGCGAACGGACACGACGCCGACCCGAAGCCGACGCGTGAGCCGACAGTAGTCGGCCAGCACGAGAACCGATTGCGACTAGTTCCGACGCACGTCACGCGAAGCGGCATGACGGCGATCTATCAAGGGTATTGCCAAAAAAAATCGATAGTGAGTAGGCTGGCCGCAGACCACTGTATACGGAGTAAGACGTGAGCATTACGTTCAAGGGCGGCGTTGCGGTTCTGGGGGCTTTGGTCGCGAGCGGGCTGGTCATGGTTGTAGCGTTTGCCTCGTCAGACACAGGACCCACCCTGCAGCAGGGACCGCCAGCGCAAGAGGCCACCCCAGCGGCGACCCAGGCAGGAACTCAGGAGGGTCATGACAACCTCCCGGACGAGGTCCTGGAGGAAGACGCGGAAGACTACGCCAGGCACTACGGCATTTCCGAAGACGAGGCGAAGCATCGTCTTCGGCAGCAGGCCCGATCTCCGCGTATCCAGAACGAGCTGAGGGCGGTCGCACCCGACCGTGAGGCCGGGACGTGGGTCGTGCATGAGCCCGAGTTCGGAATTGTCTTCTGGTACACCGGGGACGACACCGGGCTCGACAAGGCATATGAGATCGCGCCCCGGTCGCCAGTGCCGATCGAGATTCGAACCGGGGCCAAGCACACGCTCGACGAGCTGCTCGAGATCCTCTCTCTTGTTGTTGACAGCCTCGATAGGGGGTCCTTGGCCGGGGCAGGGACGAAGCCCGAAACTGGGGGAATTGTGTTGGAGGTTTTCGTGAGCTCCCAATACGCGCAAGACGCAGCGGGCTTGGCAGCGCGATTGGAGGCGCAATTTGGCATCCCCGTAGAAGTCCAGGTGGCGGAGAGAGGAATCGAATTACTTGCCAACACCTATGGTGGCAAGGGGCTGTATCCGGCAACGGGGCAACCCTCATGATTGCACAGCGGGCTTTACGGTCGGTGACTGGCTCGGCGGGCTAGGAATTGTCACAGCAGGTCACTGCGTGGATAATCTGATCTACTGGGGCGGAGGAGCGGAACCACTCTCAGCACGTCACTTGTGTGGAGCTACTGGGACGCATATCGGGATCTAAAGTATTTGTTCAGACCCTCTGTTCGTATGGGTACATGACAGGCTACAAATGCACAAAAGTCACAGATACCGCATACGCACCGATCCCGGGAAATAAGAACTGCAACACGATTTCGTGTGCCGCCGTTTACGTATACAGGTCAGGGTTTGGCTGTCAACAAGGGGACAGCGGTGGCCCGGTGTTCACCGGGGGGCTTGCTGCCGGTACCATCAAGAGCTACGCCTTAGACTACAGCTTCTGCGTAGGGAGGGACTGTTTCTTCTTCAATAACTGCCCGAGTGTCCGCCTTCAATGTAAAAGCGCCCCGTTTGGGGCGCTTTTATCGTTTGTTAAGGGCCGAAGCAGGTGAGGAAAACCGACTCCGATGACGCGGGCTACCCAATACAGCTCTTCAGGTCTTTGCCCCGGCCCTTGGCGGTGATCATAGGCATGGGCGCGGGCCCGGAACTGTTACGGAACGCACGGCGCGGTAACAGACTCATAGCAGGAACGCATCAGTACGGATAGATCGCGTGTGTACTCCCCCTGCTACGCGAGCGCGGGGAGCTCCTGTTCGAGCGTCAGCAACGGGGCGAAGAGGTCGCCAAGGCGGTCGACGCGTTCGAGCACGTCGGCCGATTCGAAGCGCAGGTGTGAGGCATCCTGCCGTTCGCAGGCGGCCTCGACTTCGTCCCAGGTGAGGGGTGTGGAGACGGTGGGGCGCTCGCGCGCGCGAAGTGAGTAGACGGCGATGGTGGATTTGTGGTCGTCGTTCTGGCTCCAGTCGATGAACACTTTGCCGACGCGCTGGGCCTTGCTCATGCTCGACACGACCTTGCCCTTGTGCTCGCGCTCCATGAGGAGGGCGATGGCGTGGGCGAAGGGCTTCGTCTGCTCGTAGGTCACCGGGATGTTGAGCGGGACATAGAGCTGCATCCCCTTCGATCCGGAGGTCTTCACGAAGCTTTCCAGGCCCAGCGCGGCGAACGTTTCGCGCAGCCAGAGCGCGACCTGGCAGCAGTCGAGGATGTCCGCCGGGGGACCGGGATCGAGGTCGAACACGACCGCCGACGGTTGTTGCACATCGGCGGCGTGGGACAGGAGCGGGTGCAGTTCGAGCGTGGCGAGGTTCGCGAGCCAGACGAGGGTCGGGAGGTCGTTCACGAGGACAAAGTTGATGACGTCGCCCTTCGAGCCGGTGACGACCCGCGCCTTCTGGACCCAGTCGGGGGCGTGCGAGGGGCACTGTTTTTCGTAGAAGTGGGGGCCCTGGGCGCCATCGGGGTAGCGCTTCAGGGTCATGGGACGGTCGCGCAGGTGGGGCAGGAGCACGGGTGCAATGCGCGTGTAGTAGTCGATGACCTGCGCCTTGGCGAAGCCGGTCCCTTCGTACATCTCCTTTTCGAGGTTCGAAAGGGAGAGCTTACGGCCTTCGACTTCCACTTCGATACGGGAGCCGCTGTTGGACCGCGCCGGGCGCGCGGTCCGCGCAGTGCGTGCACGGGGACCAGGGCGGCCCACGACCACAGGCGGCTTGTCGGCGGCCTCCGCCTGGTCCTCGCGGACGACCTCGCGGGCGGGCTTGTCGTCGCGGAACCCCTTGAACGAAGGGTGGCGGAGCGTGCCGGCTTCGGTCCATTCCGTGAAGTCGACTTCGCACACCAGTTCTGGCTCGACGAAGCAGGAGCCGGGCTCCGGTTCGCCGAGGTCGAATGGGTTCCGCTCGATACGGGAGCGTTGAAGCTTCCCCACCAGGTCGCGGAGGAGACGGTCACTGAAACCCGTTCCGACTTTGCCTGCGAAGATGAGGCGCTGGGGCTCGCCAGCGGCTTCGGCCTGGTCGGGGGTACGGTCGTAATAGCCAAGCAGGAGTGCGCCGAAGCTGTCGTCGCGGACGCCGGCGCCGGGCGTCCATCCGGCGACGACGAACTCCTGGCGGAGGTTGTTTTTCACCTTGAGCCAGGCGCTGCTGCGCCGGCCGGGCTCGTAGGGGCTATCGAGGCGCTTCGCCATGATCCCTTCGAGCTGCTGCTCCTTACTGGCGGCGAGGAGGGTGGCGCCGTCCCCGGTGTGGTAGGCGGGGGTCTGCCAGTTGGGCCCGGCGAGTTCGAGGGACTCGAGGAGCTGGCGGCGCTCTTTATAAGGAAGGTGCATGGTCGAGCGGCCATCGAGATAGAGCAGGTCGAAGAGCATGTAGACAACGGGCGTGCCGGCGGCGCGGCGGCGGATGTCGGCCGTGCGGGTGAGGTGCATGCGTCGCTGCAGGCGCTCGAAGCTGGGGACGCCTTCCTCGTTGAAGGCGATTATTTCGCCGTCGAGCACGGCTTCGTGCGCACCGAGCGTTTCGCCAAGTTTGGCGAGCTCCGGGTACTGCTTCGTGATATCGAGGAGGTTGCGGCTTTCGAGGCGGATACGGCCACCCTGCGAGTAGGCGATGGCGCGTTCGCCATCCCACTTGATTTCGAAGGCGTAGGCTGCGTCGTCGGTGGGCAGGCCGGAGAGCTTCGCGAGCATGGGCTTGATGCGCTCCGGCATCGGCTCGCGGTGCGGGTCCTGGGGTGGGTCCATGCGGTGGATCATCCAGTTGTTGCCCTCGGTCTGGAAGAGGACATATTTTCCCTGCACCTTCTCGCCATGGAGGGTGACCATCACCTCGCTGTCGCGGAACTTGTGGGTCTCGTAGGTGCCGCGGTCCCAGATGAACATCTGGCCGGCGCCGTACTGACCTTTCGCGATCTCGCCTTCGAAGGTGAGGTACTCGAGCGGATGATCCTCGGTGTGGACGGCGAGGTGGTTCGTGCCCGGGTCGGGCGGGATGCCCTTGGGGACAGCGAAAGAGACAAGGACCCCATCGCGTTCCAAGCGCAGGTCCCAATGGAGGCTGCTGGCGTGGTGTTCCTGGATGACGAAGCGGGGTTCGGGCGCGGGCGGAAGCTGCTTTTCGCCGGCGGGCTCGGCGGTCTGCGAGAAGTCGCGCATGCTGCGGTAGCGTTCGAGGCGCTGTTCGGCGTCCTCGGCGCGGTCGGGGGCGTCGGCGCTCTTCTTGCGCGGCATTGATTCACCGTAGCACGACAGTGCACCGCAGGAGGCTGTAACCGATGCTCTGCGCCGCCGCCTTGAGGTAACCCCCCTGTGGATGCTCGAAGCGAGGGGGCGTTGCCCTTCGCGGCGTCGTGGGTTTCGTTCGAAAATGAAGCGCCCCTCCGCTACCGGAGGGGCGCCCTTTGTTGCTCAGAGAGCTTCGCGAGGACTACTTGTCCTGGTTGAGCCAGCTCATCATGGCGCGCATTTCGGCACCGACCTTCTCGACCGGGTGCTCAGTTTCGAGGCGGCGCGTGGCGAGGAACTTGGGGCGGCCCGCCATGTTCTCGAGGATGAATTCGTGGGCGAACTCGCCGCGCTGAATCTCGCCGAGGATCTTCTTCATCTCGGCCTTGGTCTGGTCCGTGATGATGCGCGGGCCGCGGGTGTAGTCGCCGTATTCGGCGGTATCGCTGATGGAGTAGCGCATGCGCTCGAGGCCGCCTTCGTAGATGAGGTCGACGATGAGCTTGAGCTCGTGCATGGTCTCGAAGAAGGCACTTTCGGGTTGGTAGCCCGCTTCGACGAGTGTCTCGAAGGCTGCCTTGATCATGGAGGAGAGGCCGCCGCAGAGGATGACCTGCTCACCGAAGAGGTCGGTTTCGGTCTCTTCGCGGAAGGTGGTTTCAAGGACGCCGCCGCGGGTGCCGCCGATGCCCTTCGCGTAGGCGAGCGCGACCTGCTTGGCGACTTCGCTTGCGTCCTGGTGGACGGCGACGAGGCAGGGAACACCGGCGCCTTCGGTATAGACGCGGCGCACGAGGTGGCCCGGGCCCTTCGGAGCGACCATGGTGACGTCGACGAATGGCGGCGGCTGGATCTGCTGGAAGTGGATGTTGAAGCCGTGGGCGAACATGAGCATCTTGCCTTCGCTGAGGCCGGGTTCGACGCCCTGCTCGTAGATCGCCTTCTGCACCTGGTCGGGCGCGAGGATCATGATGATGTCGGCTTCGCGGGATGCCTGCTCGACGGTGGCGACGCGAAGGCCCTGGCGCTCGGCTTCGGCCCACGACTTGGAGCCGGGGTAGAGGCCGATCATGACATCGCAGCCGCTATCCTTCAGGTTGAGGGCGTGGGCGTGGCCCTGGGAGCCGAAGCCGATGACCGCGATTTTGCGGCCCTGCAGCAGGCTCAGGTCGGCGTCGTCGTCGTAATACATCGTGGCCATTTGCGGGGAACCTCCAAGAGTGGGCGCACGGCCACGAGGGGGCCGGCGAAACATGCGGGCGGGGCAGGCTAGATAGGCATGATGACCTGGCGCATGTGCCGGTCGCGAGCATAGTTCTGACGTGGCTCGACGCCAACTTCGCGCAGCATCCAGTAGCCTTCGACCACGGCGATCTTGCCTTCGACCATGCGTACCCAGTAGGCCG
>JALOAP010000193.1 GCA_023228745.1 Dehalococcoidia bacterium
CGGCCAGTCGTGGGCGGGGGAGTCGAGGCGCTCGCCGGTGAAGTGGCGGACGTAAGCGGGGCCGGCGGGGGTGTCTTCATGGAACCAGCGGCGGTCTTCGAGGTCGCGGCGGAGCGGCTCCAATTCGGGCGCGGCGGCGATGCGGCCCGTGTGAAACCCGTTCGTCTCTGCGTAGAGGCCGGCACGTTCGACCATCCAGACTTCGAGGCCGCGGCCGCGGTAGGCCGGGTCGAGGACGGGCGGGCGGATCTCGGCGACGCCCGCACCGGCGTCACGGACAGAAATGACGCCGACCACTGCGTCACCGTCGGAGGCGACGAACCACCCGGGACGTGAGCCCTGTTCGAACACCCACGGGTCCTCGCCAGCGAGCGCGGCGATGGCATGGGCGTCGTCCCGCCGCTGCTCGCGGACGGTGAGGAGCGGCAAGCGCCGTTCGACCACCAGCCCCGGCTCGCCGCCCGGAAGTGGCGCACGGGCCACGGGAAGGTAGCCGAGGCGTCCGAAATATTCCGCGTAGACGTCATCGTCGGGGATGGTGGCTCGAGCGAGGCGAATTCCCGCGTCCTGGGCGGCACGGCCGACGGCACGCACGAGTTCGCGGCCCGCGCACGGCACGGACGAAGCGAGCAGGTCGAACCAGGCGATGCCTTCGTGGTCCCACCAGCGCACGAACCCGGCGACGGCGCCGTCGTGCTCGGCCACGAGGATGCGGTGGCCGGTCTGAGCGAGGAGCCAGGGATCGGTCTCGGGTCCGTAACCGGGAGGGTGGCGGGCCTCGCCGATGGCGCGGACCGCGGGTGCGTCGTCTTCAGTGATGGTGCGTATCAAGCGGGCTCTCAACGCCTCCTCTCCCGTGCTGTGGGAGAGGAGGCTGGTAGGCGAAGCGAAGTGTTAGCGTCCCTTGAAGGCGGGCTCGCGGTGCTCGGCGAATGCCGAGAGGCCTTCCTTGAAGTCCTCGCTGCCGAAGAGCGGCAGGAGCTGCAGGTAAATGTGGTCGACCGCGGCCTCGAACGTCTCGTCCTGGCCGAGGCGCATCATGCGCTTGGTGGACTGGACGCTCAGGGGGGCGTTGTTGGCGATCTGCTTCGCCATCTTCATGGTTTCGGTCATCAACTCGTCGTGTGGGACGACCTTGTTGACGAGGCCGAGTTCAAGACAGCGCTGGGCATCGAGCACCTCGCCGAGGAAGGCGACTTCCGCGGCCTTGGCCCAGCCGAGCAGGCGAGGGAGGTACCAGCAGCCACCCGACTCCGGGAGGACGCCGCGCTTGGCGAACACCGCGCCGAGCTTGCCGTGCTCGCTGGAGATGCGGATGTCGCAGCCGAGTGCCATATCCATGCCGTAGCCAGCGGCGGCGCCGTTGAGGGCGCAGATCATCGGCTTGTCCATGCGGTTGATGACGATTGGGGGTGAGTTGTGGAGGTCGAAAAGCCGGTAGCCGCGATTCGAGCCGATACCGCTGCCGCCTTCCATCTGGTCCTTCAGGTCGAGGCCAGAGCAGAAACCCCGGCCGGCGCCGGTCATGACGACGACACGCACTTCGGGGTCGATGTTCGCCTGCTGAAGGGTGGACGAGAGGGCGGAGAGCATGGGGCCACTGATCGCATTGAGGCGGTCGGGGCGGTTGAGGGTAACGGTCAGGATGTGATCGGAGAGTTCAACGAGGAGTTCGTCACTGGATTCGTACACAAAGAGCCTCCGGGAAGATATGCCCGGCGAGTCTCGCATCCCCACGATTGGCCGTCCACAGGGACGTCACCAGCTGGTATTGACCCCCGGGACGCGGCCATAGGTTTCGCCGAGTTCGCGGAGCCAGGCGGGGTCGCAGGTCTCCATCTGCGCTTCGGTCATGCGCCATGTCCAGTTGCCATCGGCCTGGCCGGGGACGTTCATGCGGGCTTCGCTGCCGAGACCGAGTACATCCTGCATGGGAACGATCGCGGTCTCGGCGACCGAAGCGTAGGCGAGGCGAATGATGTCGCGGACGTCGCGGGGTTCATGGCCGAGGTAGCGGGTGAGGCGGGTATGGCTCGCTGGATCGAGCGTGGCCAGCCAGCCTGCGGTCGTGTCGTTGTCGTGGGTGCCGGTGTACATGATGGAGCTGGGACAGACGTTGTGGGGCAGGTAGGGGTTGCGTGCGTCGTCGCCGAAGGCGAACTGAAGGACATCCATTCCCGGATAGCCGAGCTCGTCGCGCAGGGCGCGGACATCATCAGTAATGAGGCCCAGGTCTTCGACAACGATTGGAACGTTGCCAAGGGCGTGGCGGGCATGGTCGAAGAAGTCTCGGCCGGGGCCGTGGACCCAGTATCCGTTCTCCGCGGTGTGTTCGTGCGCGGGGACTTCCCAGGCGGCCTGGAACCCGCGGAAGTGGTCGATGCGGACGATATCGACCTGGTGGAGCATCCAGCGGAAGCGGTCGATCCACCAGTCGTATCCACGGTCGCGGAGGCGGTCCCAGTCGTAGAGTGGGTTGCCCCATCGCTGACCGGTGGAGCTGAAGGCGTCGGGGGGAACACCCGCGACGACGAACGGCAGGCCGCGCTCATCGAGCTTGAAAATTTCCTGGTGCGCCCAGACGTCGGCGCTGTTGTGGTCGACGAAGATCGGGATATCGCCGACGACCTCGACTCCCCGCTCGTTGGCGTATTGCCGCAGGGACACCCACTGCGAATGGGCGCACCACTGGACAAACTCGTGGAAGCGAATGGCGTCGGCGAAGCATTCGCAAGCTTCCGCGAGTGCGAGGGGATCGCGGCGGCGCAGGCCTTCCGGCCATTCGGCCCACCAGCCGTGACGCGCACGGAGGGCCATGAAGAGGCAAAAGTCCGGGAGCCAGGCCGCGGCAGCCTCGCGGAAATCAGCGAAGTCCGGAGGTTCTGGTTCGCGCTGGTAGCGTTCGAAGGCGCGATGGAGGCGGTCGCGCTTCCAGTGCTTCACTGCGTCGAAGTCGACGTGGCCCGGGTCAGCGCCGGGTGCGCCATCCAGGTCTTCGCCGACAAGCCAGCCGCGCTCTGCGAGCGAGTCTGGCGAGACAAGGAGCGGGTTGAACGCGAAGGATGAGCGAGCGGCGTAGGGGCTGTTGCCCGGGCCCGCGGGGCCAAGCGGCATGATTTGCCAGAGGCCCTGGCGCGCTTCGGCGATGAGGTCGATGAAGCGTCTCGCCTGCCAGCCGAAATCACCGATACCGTAGCGACCGGGCAGGGATGTGGGATGGAGCAGAACACCGGCGCGGCGGGGGGCGCGCTGAGGGCAGGTCATGCCAGGGTCCTCCGCGAAAAGCGGCTCGGTCGTGCGATTCGACCGGGGCCTACTCCGCATGTTGGAACGTTGAGGGACACAGTCAATTCGTTGCTCCCGGCGAAGGTGCACGTTCCGAAAAGACGTGGTTCGAGGGTAGCGCAGGTGGCAGGCGTTCGGCGCGTGGAGACGTCCGTCATGTCGGGGCGGCGGCGGGTACCGGGACCGCGGCGACCGCCGATTCGTTGCGGAGGGCGCGGCGCCAGATGAACAGGAGCGGGAGGGCAGGAATCGCGAGTGTTGTGCCGGCCACCGCGTACGCCGCAGGGAGTCCCCAGGCGTCGGCGGTGAGGCCAGCGAGGGGTTCGAGGGGCACGAGAACCAGGCTGTAGAGGAGCTGGTGCATCGAGAGGATGGTCGCGCGCTGGCTGCTTGGGATGCGCTGGTTCAAGTAGTCGGAGACGAGCGGGAAGGTCAGCGCATAGGCCAGCGAGTTCAGCGGGTAGAAGGCCCAGGCCCAGATGGTGTCGAAGAGGGCGAGGCCCAGCGCAGGCAGGGCTGCGAGCGGGACGAGGAGCACGAAGGTGCGGTTCGTGCCGAGCCAGCCGGTGACGCGGTGGAGAAAGAGGGCACCGAACATGCCCGCGACACTGCCGGGGAGCAAGAAGAGACCGAACGCACCGACGGCAACACCGTGGGAACCGAGGAAGGGCTGGGCGAAGATACTGACGCACATGAGCGTGGCGAGAATCACCGCCGCGAGCAGCATGAACCAGCGAAGGGCAGGGGCGCGATAAACGATACCCGCCGCGTGGCGAGCGTTGGCGAGCGCGCCGAGGCCGTGCTCACCCTCGTCGTGGCGTGGGGGCTCGACGAACGTGAGGGAAACGAGCCACGCTGCCAGCATGAGCAGACCACTGAGGATGATCGGGGTCTGCAGGTTCGTCAGGGCTGCGAAGGGCGCGCCAAGGAGCAGGCCAGCCAGAGTACCGAGCGATTGCATGGCCCAGGAGCGCCCGTAAAGCTTCTGGTACTCATGTTCGCGGCCCATCGCCTTCAGGGAATCGAAGAAGAAGGCGGAATCGGCGCCGGAGAAGAGCGTGAGACCAATGCCCCAGACGAGGTAGGAGACGAGAATGATGCCGTAATTCGCGGCGAAGGCGAAGACAATGATGGCGGCGGCGTTCGCGACTGCGCCGTAGCTGAGCGAGACTTTGCGCCCCCAGCGATCGGCGATGATCCCGGTGGGGAGTTCCATGGTGACGAGTACCAGCCAGAAGGCCGCCTCAAGAATCGTGACCTCGGTGAGCGAAAGGTTGCGGAAGTCCGTCAGGTAGAGGACCCAGATGGGCAACCAGAGTTGGAACGTGACGAGGAAGCGGAAGAGATAGAACTTCCGCACGTTCGCAGCGTAGGGCGACTCACCGGGGGCGGAGGCGAGAAAGCCGCGCATCGGAAGACTGTACAGGACGTTGCGCTAGCGGAATCGACGGCGCGAACCAGCGACGATTCGGTGCTTCCTGGTGGTCGGCTGGCGAAATTTCGACCGTGTGTAACGGGTCGGGTGGCGACACTGACCAATCCCTATCCGAACAGGAGGCAGTGGGATGGCAACAGTCACGACGACGCCCCGGGCGAAGGAGCTGGTGGCCCCGGTGGCCGGCATCACACGGCAGTACGCCGACCAAATGGAACACGAACGACGGATGCCGGAGGAGCTGTTCTCGGCGCTCGCGAACGCCGGGCTTTTCCGTATCTACGTACCTCCCGAACTGGGAGAAGGCGGGCTCCCTGTGCCCGAAGCGCTTCGCGTGGTCGAGGCACTGGCAGAGGTCGATGGGTCAGCAGGCTGGACCGTCGCGGTGGGGTTCACCACGGGGCTGCTAACAGGCGGATTGGACGAAACGGTTGCGCGGCGGGTGGTAGAGTCGCCGCGGGTGTTGATAGCGGGCCGTGGGGGGCAGCCGGGGCGGGCTGTGCGCGTCGACGGCGGCTACCGCATCTCCGGTCAGTGGAACTTCGTGAGCGGCATGGTCAACGCGAACTGGTTGAGCTGCGACGCGATCATCTTCGATGGTGACCAGCCGCGGATGCAGGAGAACGGGATGCCAGAGGACATCTTGTTCTTCACGCCCCGGGAGACGGGGGAGCTGGTGGATACGTGGCACGTCTGCGGACTTAAGGGCTCAGGCAGCTACGACATGCGGCTCACGGATGTCTTTGTGCCGGACGAACTGACGATGCCGGGGTTGCTGTCGCTCAAGCCCCGCTGGAAGCGGACTGGTCCGCGGCAACGGATTCCTTTGCTGGCGACCATCGCGATGAGCCAGGCCCCGCCGGTGTGCCTCGGCATCGCGCGCCATGCGATCGATGCGTTCGTTGGGCTGGCAGAGACCAAGACGCACACCGCTTCGCTGCGGCCGCTCAAGGAGCGGCCTGCCGCTGAGATGGCGGTGGGGCGCGCGGAGGCGCTGGTCCAGTCTGCCCGGCTGTTCTTCCACAACACCGTGCAGCACACGTGGGACACGGTGAGCGCAGGCAAGGACCTATCGCCGCGGGAACACACGATGCTGCGGCTGGCATGCGTCAACGCGGCCGAGAGCTCGGCGTCGGCGGTCGATGGCCTGTGGCGGATGGCCGGGGCAACGGCGATCTTCGAATCGTGCGAGCTGGACCGCTGCTGGCGTGATGTGCATGCGGCCGCCCAGCATGTCCAGGTACAGGAAGCCAACTGGGAGAGCGCGGGCCGGGTGTTGATGGGCATGGACCCGGGGACGTTCCTGTTCTGAACGCCGGCCCGAGGGTTCAACACACAGAGAGCGACGGAGGGACTTCAGCGTCCCTCCGTCGTGGTTCTAGCTTGTGCGCCGACGGAGCGCGAGGAGCGGGGCGAGGAGGCTGAGCGAAAGTAGTGCGCCGATCACCA
>JALOAP010000194.1 GCA_023228745.1 Dehalococcoidia bacterium
TTGCTTATTGAAGCTTTTTTACTTTTGTAAATACAGCTTCAGTTAGAATTAGCCTACAGATGTCTGCTGTTTTTTGCTTGTTTTTATTTCTTGCATCAGAAGCATCATCAGAAGCAGCAGCAGCAGCATCAGCAGCAGCATCATTAGCAGCATCATCAGAAGCAGCATCATTAGCAGCATAAACAGCAGCAGCATCAGCAGCAGCATTAGCAGCAGCAGCAACAGCAGCATCAGAAGCAGCATAAGCAGCATGAGCATCAGCATCAGCAGCAGCATAAGCAGCATAAGCAGCAGCAGCATAAGCAGCATAAGCAGCAGCATAAGCAGCATAAGCAGCAGCATAAGCATCATCATCAGCAGCAGCATAAGCAGCATAAGCAGCATCAGCAGCGGTTCTCAACTCGTCTTCAGATGTAAGACCATTTCCGAAACTTATCGCAGCCTGAACCGCAGTTTTGCTTCTTTCATCTCTCATAAGATTAATAACAGTCTCGGCGCACTTTCCCTTTGCAAGCACTAATAAGTGCTTGTCTATGTTTAATTTTGCGGATAGCCAAAGTAGCCAGTCGCTCCTGCTACATGACTTCCAGAATGTTTCAAAGTCAGGAAAACTGTTGTAGTATTCGAGACCATCTGAACACGGCCTAAACTTCGTAATGTCAAGTTTCATTTTTATTTCTCCTTGTTGGTTTATTTTTTCTTTTTCAATTCCCTGATTACATTCAACAGAGAATCGATTTTCTGTTCCTGTTCGATCCGTCGTTGACTGCACAACAGTAGCGTCCGTTCCTGGGCTTTCAAATTTTCCTCTTGACTGAACTTCTCAGCGCACGACATAAAGCATACTCCGATATCGTCCGGCGCTGGGAATTGTCCTCTACTGTCAGTTGCGATGAATACGGTTGCCAAGATTGCACCGATAATGATAGTTGTGATCATTTTTTTCATGGTTTTTCCTCCGATTGGTTAATGTGATTTATTAACGCTGCCTATAGTATTAAGCATATCCTCGACAAACCTTGACAGATCATTGACCGGATACAACGATTCAAAGTCCCAGGATAAAACTTTGTTTTTGTATCTTAGCTTATGGGCAAGGAATTTCCCTTTTATATCAGTCTTCAGCACGCTGTTGCATCCGTTTTTGTTGCAGAGATTAACAGCCTTCAGCATCTGAGTTCTGATCTCAACGTTACCCGACGTTGATCGGCAGATAAGGCTATTCACCGCCTTGAAATGTTGTTCAAATGACACCAGGAGCTGTTCCGGGGTTGAAACTACAGGGAACATCGTTGAAACGGTGTTATTATTTTTGCCGATTATTGATATTGCTTTCATTTTATTCATAGCTCTCTCTCCTCTTCCGGCCGAAGCCGGGGTTGTTATTTTAACTGCCTCAATCAACTACATATATAATATACCACTTTTTTTAATAATATGCAATACAAAAGTAATACATATGTATGTATAGCGTGGAACATAATGTAATACATGATATGCTTAAAATGCTTTAAAATCAAGGGGTTTGTGGAACAGAATAAACGATGATGTAATACATGGCAGAATATGCTTAAATTACGCTAAAAACAGCGTTATTATACCGGAATTGGCGAAATTACACGAATTAGGGCACTTTTGCAGCGATTATTTGAAAATGTACGTACCTTTGTACGGAATAGATCACAGGAGAGCGGTTGAGGAAATAAAAATAGGGAAGTTTGTTTCTGATTAGCACTCGCTACAAACTTCCCTATCAAGACCGCTATAACAGGTTCCCATTAATCCTTAAAAAATGGGTGGTCCCGCTATTTATTAATATTAATAATATAAGCTTATAGGGCCATTTTTGTCAATCTAAATAATATCTATTGACTTTGATGCTGGAAACTATGTAGTTTTTCACAACAATAGTGTAGGTTTTCGACGAAGACCGAAGGAATTCGGGAAAACCATTGGGAAAACTATCTCGTTTTAATCAAATCTGTCCCGAGATCACCACAAAATAAAAAAACACCATTTTTACTTTTCCTGAATTATATTATTATTAAATAAATTACAGTAACACTAAAATAGGTGAATTTATGACTCTAGCTGCAATGACCCCTGAAAAATTCGAGGAAATCTGCAACACCCTGGAAACTACATCAATCGGAGTTAGAGCAATACTATATAACTCAGGGTTTGATCCAAAAGATTTTTATCGGTATATGAAAAAAGTAGGCGAAACAGCACGCCAACGCTACGCACACGCAAAAGTAATTCAGTGTGAAGTCATCGCCGAGGAAATGCTTGACATTGCGGACGAAAGCACAAATGATTTTATGACCGTTATGAAAGGCGATAAATGTTTAGAAGTCGAGAACAAGGAGGCCGTCAATCGGGCAAGGCTGAGAGTTGACACGCGCAAATGGCTTTTATCAAAACTAATTCCCAAAAAATACGGGGATAAAGTCGACCTTAATCACAATGGGAACATATCGGTTATGAGGGTTGAATATCCGAAAAAGAGTGACATTGGAGACCCGGTACAAAACGGATGATATATAATGTATAATAGTAGCGCGACACAAAAGGTGTGGAGGCCACTCAACAACGATCAAGCGGAAGCGTTACGGCGTAGCGAGTTCGAAATTTTCACAGGTGGAGAACGCGGCGGTGGAAAGTCTGAAATCGGGAGAGCTTGGCTCTTAGAACCCGAGTATATCAATCATCCGATGTACAGATGTTTAGTTATTAGAAAAAATTCAGTTGACTTAGACGACTGGATTTTCAAAATGAAGTCGTTTTGCGGTGACGCTGTTGAGATTGGCGGAAATCCTACTACGATAAAATTTCCGGGAGGAGGACGCGGTACACTCGGACACCTGGCAAATAAAGATTCCTGGTCTCATTATGTAGGTCATGAGTATCAAAAAATTCTATTTGAAGAGATTAATCTTATTCCCGAAGAGCAACGATATCTTATGGTGCTCGGCTCTTGCCGGTCAAGCGTACCGGAGTTAAAACCGCAGTGCATGTCGAGCGGAAACCCTGGCAATGTTGGCCATATCTGGGTTAAAAAGCGTTTCGTTGATTGTGCGAGAAATAAAACGTATATCGATCCAAAGTCTGGACTGTCAAGGATTTTCATTCCGCTTAAGCTGAGAAAAAACACGAAGCTGCCGCATGAATACGAACAAACGCTCAGGCTATTGCCAGTAGCGATTCAGAAAGCTTGGCTTGAGGGAGATTGGGACGCGCTTGCCGGTCAGATGTTTCCGCTTATGCCGGAGCAGGAGGATCCGCGAGAGCTTACCGAAGAAGAGCTGATGACGTTCGACCTGTCATTCGATTTCGGGAGCAGTGACACCGGGCACAGTTCGGTCGGGGGATGGTACACGGATTGCCTGGGACGTCCGCACAGAATGTTTACATGGTATCATCGATTAGGCCATACGGCAGGAGAGCAAGCGCTGGAATTGCATGACTATGTAATGTCATTCCCATTTACAAAAGGCAGACGACCGAGAATGGTATATTCCGATCCTGCGATATTCGCAAAGCGCAGAGAGATTGGGATTAATGCGACACCAAAAAGTGTAGCTGATATTTTCGCGGATACGACGCTATGGGAGTTCGTACCGGCGCCGAATGACAGGCGGAATGGTTGGCGAGTAGTAAACAACTATTTTGGTAGAGATCCGCTCACGACTATGGCAAACAGTTTCGCCTGGACGGGATACAACAACACGTTTTACGATCATTTTTCCATGCAGGTCAGGGATGATGATGACCCGGACGACATAGCAGATAACAATTACGATCATGTATGCGATGAGACGCGGTATTATCTGGTGTCTCATTTGAGCATAGGCGCGGTAAAGAGCCAGAAAAGAAGACGAATTGAACCACAAACGGCAGGGGTGCTATTTTGAAAGCTATTCTTGACAGGGTAATAATAGAGCCGGATGCAAAAGAGGGCATGTTCGGGAGTATCATAATTCCTGATGATTCGCGAAAGCGTCAACACCGGGGTACTGTGATATGTTGCGGGACGGGAAGACACAATAAAAAGGGCGTGTTTGTTCCGGTTGGTGTTTCTCCTGGTGATGTTGTTTATTACAACAGGTATGATGGCATTGATTTCGATGATGAGGGTAAAGAATACGTTTGCATTCTTGACAAAGACATAGTGGGGAAAGAATGACACCTGAAGAAGATAAAATAGTTGTTGAGGCGCTTGACAGGTTCAGGAAGTGCGAGGAGTCTAGTGCTGAAATCCGAAGCGCCATGCTTGATGACCTAAAGTTTTTATCCGGTGATCAATGGGATGAGGGGATAAAAAGAGAGCGAACGCTTCCCGGTATGGAGAGGCCTTGCCTTGTTGTTGATAGATTAAACCCTGTGATAAACCAGATCGTTAATGACGGCAGGCAAAACCGGCAGCAGATGAAGGTCCGGCCTGCAGGTGGTGAAGATGAACCGACCGCAAAAATTATTGATGGTATGGTAAGGTACATTCAAAACCAATCTGATTCTCAAAGTGCCTTTGATACTGCGTTAGAATATGCGGTAAGATGCTCTATGGGATATTTCCAGATCAGGAACGATTGGGAAGATGAAAACAGTTTTGATCAGAAAATAGTTATTGACAGGATAGAAAATCCTCTTACCGTGTATTTTCCGGTGCATTTGTGCAAGGCTTCCGATTATTCCGACGCTCCGTATTGTTTTATTACTGATGATGTGCCGACCGAAGATTTTAAAGCAGAGTACCCGGACGTTGATGTTTCATCGTGGGAAGCAACAGGGATAGGGGACACCGGTAACACCTGGACGACCGAAGATACCGTAAGGGTTGCAGAGTATTTCGTCAAAGAAGAAAAGACAAAGACAATCTATCTGCTGTCGAACGGTGATGTTACAGATAACAAAGGTAATCTTCCGGAAGGCGTAACTGTAGTAAAATCACGGGAGAGCATAGAGACAAAAGTAATGTGGTATAAACTGTGTTCGGGCGCTATTCTGGACAAGAAGGAAATACCATGTAAATGGATACCTGTTATTCCGGTAACGGGTGTTGAGATGAATATTGGGGGCAAGAAGAAGTATTTTTCTGCGATACGGTTTGCTAAGGATTCGCAGAAGATGATGAACTATCTGAAGAGCTGCCAGGCTGAAAGGATTGCGCTTGCACCACTTTCGCCATGGATAGCTGCAGAGGGACAGATTGAGGATTACAATGATATTTGGGCTGTTGCGAATAAGCGGAATATTGGAGTACTACCGTATAAACCGCAAAGTATATCCGGGGTTTTGGTTGGTGCTCCTCAGAGAGTGCAGGCTCCTGATGTTTCAGTGGGTATTGTCGAGACGATAAAAGAGACTGTAGATGACATAAAGGCGGCGACCGGCATTTATGATGCATC
Source organism: Dehalococcoidia bacterium (assembly GCA_023228745.1). Taxonomy (GTDB): domain Bacteria; phylum Chloroflexota; class Dehalococcoidia; order Tepidiformales; family Tepidiformaceae; genus JALOAP01. Next base: position 5,409 of record JALOAP010000194.1, read on the forward strand.
ATTGGGCGCGAGGAGTAATGAGACCTCCGGCAAGGCGATTATCGCACGGCAAAAAGAGGGTGACACTGCAAACTATCACTTTGTTGATAATTTGTCGAGATCGATGCGCCATTGCACAAGAATAATCGTTGATATGGTGCCAAAGATATATGTAACGGCGAAGATAGTAAGAACGCTGGGCAATGATTTTACCGAAGCTGTTGCCATGGTGAACGCTCAATATAATAATGGTGAAAACATCAATCCGAATGGTGAGCTGTACGATATAACGGCTGGCAAGTATGATGTTGTAACTGATACCGGACCGTCATATCAGACACAAAGGCAGGAGACGAGTGAGCTTCTGGTGTCGTTGTGTCAGGGCAATCCACAGCTTGCGGCGAATACTGCTGATTTGCAGGCGAAACTTGCCGGTGCTCCGCAGGATATTATCGATCGGTTCAGGAAAATGCTTCCACCAAGGCTTGTAGAGCAGAACAAGAAGGATATACCGGCGCAACAGGTTCAGGTGATGGAAGAACAGTATAAGAGCATGATTCAGACACTTAACCAGCTTGTTGAGAAAATGGGTAGTGAGATTGAGCGGCTTGAATTCGAGGCAAAGAATAAAACGGCACAGATCGAGGCTGATATACTTAAAACACAAATGAACAACGAAACGCAAATAGAAAAAACGTTGTTGACGAATTCGCATGCCGTTGGAATGGATGCGAGTAAAAGGGCTTACGAAAATAACACGGCAACT
>JALOAP010000195.1 GCA_023228745.1 Dehalococcoidia bacterium
GCACGTACCCTCTCCACGTCGCCATCTCGGGGTTGATGGGCCGGGTCTCCGGCAGGTCGCGGATGGCTGCGGTGATGTTGAGGCGGCTGGCGCGCCAGGAAGAAACGAAGATGACGATGAAGGTCGCGATGACGCCAAGGCAGAACGCGACGATCATGCTTCGCGCCGTGAAACTGACCTCGAGGTTCAGGCCAAGATTGTCGCCTGCGGCGGACTTAATGATCTGAACCATGAGCATGGTGACGCCGAGCCCTGCCACCAGCCCAATGACGGCACTGCCAAGGTCGTAGCCCATGCCTTCGGCGAGGAAGGATTCGACAAGTTGCCGCCGCTTTGCGCCAACGGCGCGGGCCATGCCCATCTCGGGCTTCCGCTCGGCGGCAAGCATCACGAAGATGAGGAAAATCAGGAGCACGCCTGCTGCGATCGAGAAGAGGCCGAACACCACGAAGACTGTGGTAAACGCGTTCCCGAAGAGCTCGGCGAACTCGAGGTTGTCCTTCTTGATCTGGAGGACTTCGTACGGGCGTTCTCCGAACGCGGCCTCGAGCTTTTCGGTGGCAGCGTCGGTACGGTCGAGGCCCGACTTGACGCCGCCCACGTTGGAAACCAGGACTCCATCCGCGTTGGCGCCCTTGCCGGTAGCCTCCGCCATGGCTTCGAAATTGACGACGGCGCCCTCTTGGGCACCGGAGTTGAACGCACCGGAGAGCACGCTACTCGGCGCGATCGCCTTGATGGTTAGCTCGAACGGATTGCCCTGGTAGAACAGGAGCAGACTGTCGCCGGGCTGGGCATCGATGTTTTCGGCGAGGTCCTCGTTGACGACGATTTCGCCGGGTCCGATCTGAACCGGGTTGCCCTTGGTATCGACGAGGCCGCCGAAGGTTTGAAGATCCTCGTCACGGAAGGCAACGATGCTCGCGACCGCCTCGTTGAGGCGCGTGCGCGTGTTCTGTACCGGCAGCTCCTCGTGGAGGAATGGAGCGAGGGCCTCGATGTCATCGTCGCCGGCGAACTGCGCCATCCAGCGGTCGACTTCCTCCAGGGGGATAATTTGCTGGTCCTGGGGAGCGGGCTGCTCCTCGGTATCCCAAACGATCATCTCGTCTGTCTCACCGGCGAGCTTGTAGACCTCGCTGGTGACACTCGAGGTAAGGGTGTCACCGGTCCCGAAGGCAGCGCTGATGATCAATGTGGAGAGCATGAGGCCGATGACGATGAGGACGGTCTGGGCCGGGCGCCGCGGGATGTTGCGGATGCCCATCTTGAACATCACCGGGTTGCGCACAGCGACCATGGCCACGAGACCGAGGATCAGGATCGTGAGGATGGCGCACGCGATGGCGATGTAGGTCATGGAGATGCCGAAAAACGCATTCATGCGTGCCCCACTCCTGCAACTTCTCGCATGGTGGACTGGGAATCTTCGCGAATGATGCGGCCGTCGGCCATGTGAATGGTGCGGTGGCAGCGGGCAGCGACCTTCGGGTCGTGCGTAACCAGCACGGTGGTCTGGTTCCCCGACTGATTGAGCTCGACGATGAGGTCCATGATCTCGTTGGCCGTAGCGGAGTCGAGTTCGCCCGTCGGCTCGTCGGCCCACATGATGGCGGGACGGTTGACGACGGCACGAGCGACGGCGACGCGCTGACGCTGGCCGCCGGAGAGCTGCGCGGGGCGCTGGTTCGCCTTGTCGCGCAGTTGGACGCGATCGAGCGCTTCGAGGGCCATCTGGCGGGCTATCTTCGGATTCGTGCCGGAGACGATAAGCGGGAGTTCGACGTTCTCGACGGCGGTGAGCACCGGCAGAAGGTTGTACGTCTGGAACACGAAGCCCATATCGCGGGCGCGGAACTCGGTCTTCTTGTCGTCCGCCATCCTGTTGATGTCCTGCCCCTCGATGAGGACCAGCCCGCTGTCGAATTCATCGAGGCCGGAGAGGCTGTTGAGCAGCGTGGTCTTCCCGCAGCCGGAGGGGCCCATGATGGCCACCATCTCGCCACGCTGCACCTGCAGGCTGACCCCGCGAAGGGCGTGCACCTGGATGCTCCCGGTGTCATACGTCTTCTCGACATCGCGCGCCTCGATGACGATGCCGCCGTCGGACGTGGGGTGGCTATTGTTCGAACTCATTCAGAGAGACCTCCAGGGGGCAGGGGATAGGCAACAATCCGCTCGCTTGCCGGGACGCTCGAATGGCTAGCTTACGGTCAGGTTGTGAGGAAAAAATGGCCAAATCAAGGCGATGGTGGCGAATGTGTGAGAAAGGTCACTCAATGGAGAGTTGGCCGCATCGGCCTCCGGTACCGGCACATCCCCGCCTTTCGACGGAGAGGGATTGCGGGCGTGCCTCGTGGGCTAGCCGACCTCCTTCAGCAGCCGCTCCATCTCGGCGGTCCGGACCTGTAGATCCTCCAGCACACGCGCGGTTCGGCGGAGCTCGTCTGCAGTGCGCTGATGGGCTGCCGCGCTCGCTTCTGCAAGCGCGCGGTACGCCTCTTCGCGCGCGACGGACATTTTCGAACGCCAGGTGGCGAAAATCTGCCAGACGACCACAACGGCGACGAGCGCGAGGAAGGCGAGGCTGCCCACGAGGAAGGTAGCCATCTCCCAGGTCATCGGATCAGCCTCATTCATCGCGCGTCTCCTTTCCCCCACCCGGCACCGGCTCACTGCTGAGCGACTCAGCGGCGCGTGAGATGCGGTCGGGTGTGAGGTGGAGGTCGAACGGTACGACTTCGTAGTACTTCATCGCCTTTCCTTCTTCCGAAAGTTCGAGCATGCCTGTGACCAGCCCGGCCGCCTCCAGCCGCTGAAGGTGCATATGCAGCAGCGGGCGGCTCATGCCTATCTGCCGTGCGAGCTGGCTGACGTACTCGCGCCGGCGGGCAAGAGCCGCGAGGATGCGCAGACGATGCGGATTCGCAAGCGCGGAGAGGGCGCGCAGCAGATCGTCGCCGGTGCCTGCAGGCAGACCTGTCTGGCTGGGATTTGGCATGTCAGCCAAAACTTACATGTGACAACATGCAGCGTCAACCGCTGGCACGGGACCGAGAACACAGGCCAGGCGGGGACCTAATCCGGGACAGTGATCTCTATCTCGAGGGGGTTTCCTTCGCGGTCGAACCCCCAGGCGTCCCAGCGAATGGCTTCGCCGGGAAGGGTCTGGGCGTCGAAGCGGTATTGCGGTACGTGTGCCGGGTACACCTCGTGCACACGGTCATCCGGGAGCTCACGGGCGGCCTGCAGCGCACGCTCTGCGTGGGTGCAGATATCCTCCACGTCGAAGCCCAGGGCGCCTTCGGTGCGGTAGGGCTCGAGATAGCCGAGTGCCGTCGTGAGCAGCCGTTTCACGCCGAACTCGTTGTTGCGGCGAGCATGGACGAACGCCGCAGCGACCTGGATGAGGCCCTTGTAGAGATCGCGGACGGGGCCGCGTTCCTCCTGCCAGATCTCCTCGAGCCACTCATGGCACTCCCAGAAGCGGGCCGCATTGAAGTCATCGCAGGCCTTCTGCAGGTTGCCGGGCACGGTAATGCGCTTGGTGATATAGCCACGTGGTGGCCGGGAGGGTGCGTCGGACATGGGTACAGCCTATCCGAGTGCCGGGTGGAATACGCGCGCTGGCACGCGCTCGTCTTTGCCCTTGAGGTCATACTCGCGGGGTTCACCGCCAGCGGGAGCGCCGATGCTCTGCCAGAGCTCCTCGCTGAGCACGAGCTCTCCCGGCTTCGCAACGGCCTGGAGCCGCGCCGCCACGTTCACGGTGTCGCCAAGCGCAGTGAAGTCCACCACCGCCGACGATCCAACGTTGCCCACATACGCTTCGCCCGCGTGTACAGCGATACCGATCTCGATCCATGGCTCGCCGTTGCGGCGGTAGCCGACGCGCTGGAGCAGCGATTCGGCAGCGTCGACAGCGCGGCGGCGGTAATGCTTTCCCGCGATCCCGGGGATGAAGAGCGCCATCACTTCGTCGCCAACGAGCTTGTCGATGATGGCGTCGTGCGCGACGAGTGCGCCAGTCGCTTCCGAATAGAAGCGGTTGAGGGTGGCGGCGAAGGTCTTCGGCGAGGTACCCGAGGCCATGCGGACGGAGTTGCGGACATCGACGAACAGGACGGCGATGTCGACATCGGCTCCGCCGATCGGGAGTGCTTCGCAGCAGCGCACACAGAAATTCGGGTTCTTGCGCGAGGGCTTGAAGCCGGCGACGCCGACGATCCGCCCACCGACCCCGCCGAAGGGGTTGTAACAAAGCTTGCAGCGGGGCGGCGAGGGCATGTGGCGGAAGGTCCACTGCAGCACAGCGAGTGGGCGATGACCTTCGGTCAGGAGCTCACGCCAGAACTCGCCGGGATCCTGTCCGTTGTTGGCCTTGGGCATGTTCCAGACCTCTGCGGGCACTCTATCACCGGGAGCAAGAGGACAGCTGAGGAAGGGCGGAGGGTTGTCGCGGCGTGGTGGTTGCGATGCCTCTGTAAGCGGGGCAATTGGCCAGCCGTGGGTGACTTTGCCTATAGTTCCCGCGGGGGACATTTCGTGGGATATAGAAACATACCCGGGCAGCGGCAGCGCCAGGAGGTAGTGGCGCTGCTGCTTTCGATTCTTTCGGTGCTGGTGCTGCTGGTGCTGATTTATGTCGGGTCACGAGGACTGCGCGACTTCGATTCGGCACTAATTGGCTATGCAGTTGGCACCATCGCAGCGGTGGCTGCACTTGTGTATCGCTACACGCTGTGGCTGGGCAAACCACCAACGTGGCGCTATTTCCGTGGAGGCTGGAAGGGCTTTCTTTCCTGGCGCAACTTCCGGCGCTACGCGTTGCTGGTACCCATCGCCTGGTGGACGGATATCTTTGCGCAGACCTTTATCTTCCGCCGGAGCCCGTCGCGCTGGGTGATGCACATGTGCATCTTCTGGGGCGTGCTGCTCTCGCTGGCGATCACCATTCCGCTGACATTCGGGTGGGTGCGGTTCACACTCGACGCACCGCTCGACTACCGGCTCTGGGTTTTCGGGATCAAGACGTTTTCGTTCCCGCTTGAGACGTTCCTGGCGTGGAGTATCTTCCACGCACTCGACTTCACCGCCGTGCTGCTGCTCATCGGTGTGGGTATCGCGCTCTGGAAGCGGAGTACAGACGCGGGGATGCTCGCCACGCAGCGGTTCGGGTTCGACTTGCTTCCGCTCGTGCTCCTTGCGGCTATCGCGATCACGGGGCTCGCGCTGACGGCGAGCACGATGCTGTGGGAGGGTGCGTACTTCTGGTTCATCTCGCTCACACACCAGGTGGTGGTGGTGGGCTGGCTCTTGATCCTGCCATTCGGCAAGTTCTTCCACATCGTCCAGCGCCCCGCGACGATCGGGGTGACGCTCTACCAGGCCACGACGCAGGGAGTGGAGCACTATGCGGGTGCTGAGCACGCCTCGGGTGCCTGCCGTCGTTGTGGCGAAGAACTTCCCTCAGCGCAATTCGTCGCTGACTTGCATGCGACGCTGAACGACCTGAATCAACACTACGACCTCGGTGACGACCTCGGCACGCTCCAGGAGTACTGCCCGACGTGTAAGCGCGTACTTCGTGGACAGGCCTACTACCAGCGCATGGGCAAGCAGTTCCTCTAGAGGCCGATATGACTATCAATAAGGACTTCTTCGCGCCCACCCGTGACTTCAACTACGACTTCCAGCGCGCCGGGCGGTCGATGGTGGAGTGGTACGACGCCGACATCATCCCCGACAGAGTTGTGCCCACCCACTGCTCATTCTGCGGCGTGCAGTGCGGGATGTATCTGAAAGTTGCGGACGAGAAAGTCGTTGGCATCGAACCACGCGACTACCCGCACAACCGTGGGGCACTCTGCCCGAAAGGTATCGTCGCCTACCAACAGCAGGACCACCCCGACCGGCTGCTCTATCCGTTGATCCGCCGCGGCGGGAAGGGTGGAAAGCTGGAGCGCGCCAGCTGGGACGAAGCGTACGACTACATCGTGGGGCGCTGGAAGGCGATCCAGGCGGAGCACGGAAAAGACGCGGTGGCGGTGTACAGCGGATCGTCGATGACGAACGAGAAGTGCTACGTCGCCGGGAAGTTCGCACGGGTTGGCCTCGGCACGCGACACATCGACTACAACGGGCGG
>JALOAP010000196.1 GCA_023228745.1 Dehalococcoidia bacterium
ATAGAGACCATGTTACAAAAAACAGGCACCGCACCTGCACGGAATGCAGCGGAAGAGACAAGGGGTACGCAATGACAATTGAACAGCAACAAACTGAACCCGAAGTAACTGATCCTGGAACTTCTCAGGGTGATTCTGCAGTCGAGACACCGGCATCGGACAATAACGATGACAACCTTGGTGAAGGCGAAGGTGGTGAACCATCTACCGATACAGAGAACAAGAGAAAAGAACAGGAGAAGAAACGTCATGATCAGAGACGTTGGGAAAAGTTACTTAAAGAGCGTGCAGAGTACAAGGCAAAGGCGGATTTTTATGAACAAGAAGTTCGTACCAGAGCAACTCTCCCTGCACCTCAAGAAGGAGGAAGGCCAAAACGTGATCAATTCGAAACGGTCGAAGAGTACCTTGACGCGCTGACAGATTATAATGAAGCTCTCGCGGTAGAGATACCGAAAATAGCAAAGAGAGAGGCAGAATCTGTTACAGTACAGGCAAAAAGCGGAAGCGCAGACAGGGAGTTTATCAAGAGCCATCACGACTTCTACGATGTGATTGAGGATGCTCCACAGGTTGCGCTTCAAGGTGCTGCGGTTGATGCTGTTGTTGATTCCGATATTAATGCGGAACTCAGGTATTATCTTGCGTCAAACCCTGAAGAGTACGAAAAAATAGGAGAGGTTTGCAAAACTAATCCTATAAGAGCGGCCAAAATGATTGGAGCGATTGAAAGTAAATTATTATCGAAACAAAATCCGCCGCCAAAGGTTCCCTATGTTCCAGAACCAAGGAAACCGGGAGGTGGAAGGGCTTCAGTAGAACGCGATCCCGAAAAAATGACCATGAAAGAATTTGCTGCGTGGGACGCGGAACAACAGAAAAAGAAAAGAGGTTAAAGCATGTCTACTACAGTATTGAGTCCTACTATCATAACACGAAAGGCTTTACTGGCTTTCGTGAATAATCTTGTGTTTGCCAAGGGTGCAAACCGTCAGTATGATTCGCAGTTCGCGAATACTGGCGCTTCTCTTTCCGGTAAAATCGGTCCTACCCTCACGATACGGAAGCCGAACAGGTTTACCGTTTCTGATGGTACAGCACTTCAGGTGCAGGACATTACCGAAAGTTCAACAACTTTTACCGTATCAACGAGAAAGCATGTTGGTTTCACGTTCCCTACGGCTGATTTAACGTTGACAATTGATGACTTCATGGAAAGGTATGTGAACCGGGCAGTTGAAACCTTGGCGAACAAGGTTGATTACGACGGCCTTACCCTTGCGTATCAGACAGTTGCTAATTCCGTTGGTGATACTGCAAGTGTGGCACCCCCGGCAAACGCAAAACCTTATTTGTACGCAAATGCCAAGCTCAACGAACTTGCTACTCCTCAGTCGGGACGTCGTTATGCTGTTATTAATCCAATTGCTCAGGCTGCTACAGTAAATGGCCTTACTACCCTGTTGAATCCTGCTGGAACTATCAGCAGACAGTTCGAAAAGGGTGCTATGGGTGATGCGCTTGGCCTGACGTTCAAGATGGATCAGAACGTGAATTCGCATACATGCGGTACCAGAACAACTGGTGGTTCCACTATGGGAACTACAGCAACCGCAGGGGCAACAACGTTTGATCTCGACACTAATTCTGGTTGCACTTTCACAAAAGGTGACGTTTTTACCGTGGCGGACTGCTACGCAGTTAATCCTCAGAGTGGAAAATCAACCGGATCGCTTCGTCAGTTCGTTGTGACCGCTGATTATGCCGCAACCGGGACGACTGCTGCTGCACTTCCTATTTGGCCTGCTCCGTATGCTTCAGGTGCAAATAAAAACGTTGATTCGTATCCTACAAGCGGTAAGACAATTACCTTCGTCGGTGTTGGTTCATACTCGTATCCTCAAAACCTTGTGTACTGGCAGGATGCCTTCTCCCTTGTTACCTGTGATCTGGAGATGCCGCAGGGTGTTCATTTCGCTGCAAGGGAGAATTACGAAGGAATTTCGCTTCGGATTGTCCGGCAGTATTCAATTGAGTCCGACCAGATCCCGTGCAGAATTGATTTGCTGTATGGCTGGAAAGAGCTTTATCCGGATGCGGCTTGCAGGGTATGGGGACCTTTGACCTAATAACTGAATGACAAAATTAACTTGAACGAAAGGAATAAATTATGTTGGAGACAATAACAACGATGCAGAATCTTGGATATGATGCTCCTGACGGGGTATATATAGGAAGTTCTGCAACAAGCAAAGTGGGTTTCTTCGGGGCAACTCCGGTTGTACAGCAAACGGTAACGGCGCTTACTACAACGTCATCTACGGTGGCATCAAGTGTATCTGTTGCGGTAACACAAATTCAGACGTTACTTAAAAACCTTGGACTTTGTGCTTAATGGATATTCTCCTTGGATGTGGACACGATAAGTCTCGTCGTATGAATTCCGGAAGGAAAGTATGGAAAGACCTTTGTACTGTGGACATAAACAAGGATACAAAACCAGATGTGGAGTGGGATATTAACAATATCCCGCTCCCTTTTTCTGATGACAGCGCCGATGAAATACATGCGTACAACGTGCTTGAACATTGCGGAATACAGGGCGATAGTACCTTCTTTTTCAGACAATTTAATGATTTTTGGAGAATATTAAAGCACGAAGGATTATTTTTTGCTACGGTTCCATGGTGGAATAGTATGTGGGCGCTTGGTGACCCAGGGCATACCAGGGTAATAACTGATGGAACGCTTTCTTTTCTTGATCAGGACGCATACAAGGATTGCGGAACAACTATGAGAACCGATTACAGGTATATTTATAAAGGTAATTTTAAGTGCATATATATGCAGGTCGATGAAACCGAAACCTTTTGCTTCGGATTGGTGGCTATAAAAAAATGAGTAAAATCTGTATTGGTATCCCGGCATACGATTCGAAAGTTCATGCTATATGTATGGCATCCATATTCATGAACATTAGAGAGCTTGAGAAAGCAGGGCATGAAACAAACTTATTATTTCAGCTCGGTGACCCATATATTGATCAGGCAAGAAACCATATTGTACATGCGTTTCTTAAGACTAACTATACCGACCTGATTTTTGTTGATACCGATTTATCATTTGATAGCGATGCGATGCTAAAACTCATGAGAAACGATGTTGGCGTGGTCGGTGGCGCATATCCATACAGATCCGAAACTACAGATGGGTTCCCGGTAAAAATAAAAATCGATGAAAATAAATTCCCGGTAACCGATTATGAAAAAGGGTTGGTAGAATGCGATTTCGTTCCTACCGGGTTTATGAGAATAAACAGAAGTGTTTTTGGTAAAATTTATGAAAAATATCCTGAAAGAATAGATGACACCGGAGAAATAAAGTTTTTTACTACCGGGCAGCTACATTTGAACGATTGTGACAACAGATGGTGGGGAGAAGATGTATATTTTTGTAAAGTGTGCAATGATATAGGCATAAAAGTTTACTGTGAACCCATGATAAATTTTGTTCACATAGGAACGCTTCATAAAAAAGGTCACTATGGAAACGTTCTGCAGAATGGGGGAAAAGTAATATGAGTTATCCTAAATGGGTTCAGGTTGAAGGACAGCCCGGTACTACAGCATGGTGCGAAGAAGACGAAAAAAAATACTACTCAGCTTTTAACGTTGGTGTTGCGGAAAAAAGAAATGATTCGGTAAGGGTAGCCACAAAAGCACCAAGCGCAATACACGCAGTACGTGGAAGACCAATAAAAACAAAGGATTGGTAATAAATGACACCTCTCGACATAATTAAAAATGCGCGTAATTTGCTTAATCTTGATGGTATAGGGATGCCTGTTGCGGCAGAAGAGGCAAATGTGGCATTTAGTTTTCTTAATATGATACTAAGCAACTGGAACACCCAGGGGCTTATTTGCTATTATTTGATTACCGAAACCTTTTCAATCACAACAGGCACGTCTACATATCTGATTGGATCAGGGCAGGCGTTTGATTCAGACAGACCGGTGAAACTTACCGCTGTTCAGATACGCGATAGTAGCAGAAATGATCATCCGTGCCTGATCATTGAAAACCAGCAATATTGGGCTGGAATATATGACAAATTCGAATATGGCGATATGCCTGAATATGTGTTGTACACTCCGAAGTATCCCTATGGCGAATTTATATTTTACCCTGTTCCAAATCAGAACCTTACCGTAGTTGTAACGCAACAAAAGCAATTAGCAGTATTTGCTGAAATGACTGAAGTAGTTTCTCTTCCTCCAGGTTACGAGATTGCGCTTGTTTATAACCTTGCTGTAAAAATAGCTCCGCAATACGGGGTTTCATTAAATACCGGTGACGCCATTTACGATGAAGCCATAAGGCTTCTTTCGGACTTAAAGAGAGTTAATATGAGACCGACATATTTGCAGCAAGATCAAGTAATTATGAGTGGCGGACATTACAACATCAACAAGGGGTGATGGCATGGGTTCTAAAAAACATTTCTCAGGTAATAGAAAACAAATACCGTTTACGAAAAAAGCACAGATTACAATACCCGAAAAAAGGGTTGTAATTGCAATCCCGATGTATGATGAAAAAATAGCTGGACTCGGAATGTCTTCCGTTCTTGGTGGAATGGAGTTGCTTCGTAAAAATGGCATACAGAGTACGCTCTTGTTTCGGCTTGGCGACCCGTACATCGATTTAACGAGAAACAAACTTGTAGTCGAATTCTTGAAAAGTGGTTACACCGATATAATATTTGTGGACAATGACCTGTCTTTTGATAGTGATGCGTTTTTAAAGCTCATGTCAAGGGACGTTCAGGTAATTGGTGGTGCATACCCTTACCGCTTTCAGGGTAAGCAGGGTTACCCATTAAAGCCAAAAGCAGATGAAAACAATAATGCAATAATAAATAATGAACTTCAGCTTATCGAATGCGAGCATATCCCGACCGGTATGATGCGGATAAGACGAGACGTTTTTGATATACTAAAAAGAAAATACCCATACAAGGTAGATAATGAAGGTGAATTACAGTTTTTCGGAACCGGACAGCTTCCAATGTATGAAGCCGCCGTTGAAAGACTCGTTAAAGAGATCAAGCTACTCCGTGGAGGGGGTGCTGGTTCCATGGATATTGAAAAAGTGTATGATAGTCTTGATAACCAAACATACGGGGAGGATGTATACTTTTGCAAGATATGCAATGAGGCCGGAATAAAGGTGTATTGTGATCCGACAATAAACTTTTTGCATATCGGGACGTATAAGCAACCGGGTAATTTTCTAAAATATCTCAATGAACAGGCTACCAGTCAAGAATCTGGAGTTGTGGTATAATGGTCTTTAGTGGATTCGTTTCCGGGATGCACCACGCAAGAAGCCGCCTTGTCGATATGCAGGAGTGCATAAACTGGTATCCCGAATATGCTAATAAAGACTCGAAGAATGCAATATCTCTTGTTCCTACTCCTGGCTGTTTATTGGCATGGGAAATTGAAGATAACCCTTATATACGGTGCTTGTTTGGTACCAGTATTGGAAGAGCTTTTACCGTATCGGGAGACTGCTTGTACGAACTTTATAAAGATGGAAGCTATGATCTGCGCGGTAGAATAAAAACGTATGACGGCGTTATAAATATGGCAGACAATGGTGTTGAGCTTATTATCGTTGATGGTATTTATGGCTATATTTATTCATTTGAATCAAATACCTTGGAGATGATAACTTCTGAAGGGTTTCCCGGTAATTGTTCGCATGTTCAATTTATAAATGGCAGGTTTATAGTAAACAAAAATGATTCTAACCAATTTAATTTATACTGGTCGGATTTATTTGACGGCAAAACATGGTCGGGAGCCGTGGCATCCGCTGAAGGTTATGCCGACAAATTACTTTCGATCGAAAAGGCAAATAATCAGCTATGGCTTTTTGGTGAACTTTCTACTGAAGTTTTTTACGATACCGGAGACAGTGACCGGCCGTATCAGCGTATACAGGGCGCTTTTTTCGACAATGGGACAAGCGCTCCGTATAGTACGGCATCAAACGGAAATACGGTATTCTGGATTGGTAGTAATGCTCAGGGTTCCGGCATTGTGTGGGCATCAACCGGGTATATTCCGCAA
>JALOAP010000197.1 GCA_023228745.1 Dehalococcoidia bacterium
CGTTCGTTCCTGCCGCGCATGGGACTGCCTCCTGTTGGAGACATGATCCCTCACATCAGCGATTCAGCCGATCCCACTTTTTCAGCACCCTGCTAGCGCGACCCTCTCCTTGGCGCCTCTATGGCACGCCCGGGCGGCCGCACTCAGAGAGAGCGGCCGCTGGTAGGAGGCTCGACCGGGCGGGTTAGCGCTTGCGCACGGCCACCATTCCGGCCGCGCCGAGCGCGGCGATGGCGGCGAGGCTCGCACCGAGGACGAACGGGACGTGGGCGCCGCTGTCCGCGCCATCGGTCCCCGTGCCGGTGGCCGGTGGATGCGGCGTGCTGGGGCTCGAAGGCGAGGTGGGGCTGGCGGGCGTGGTCGGCGTGGGGGTCGTTCCCTCCATCAGCGTCCACTCCCCGTTTTCGAAGTGAAACGAGACCATGGAGATCTCGTCTGAGAACACCGGGCCGTAGAAGACTTCGGCGATCTCGTGCTCGATGGAGCCGACCATTGCGCAGTAGGTGCCGGGGGTCGCGCCGTCGGGGTTGGCATTGACGTCATCGCAGAAGCCGGCGAATTCGTGGCCCTGGTCTTCGATGTACTGCTGGATCACCACTTTCAGCTCGTCAGGGACCTGAGACGACGGGACTTGGGCGGCGGCCAGGCCGGGAAGCATGGCCGCCGCGAGGGCGGCGGCAGCAGCGAAGGCTGCGCCATGATGGATGCGGATGGAGCGGGACATTTCTGTTCGGACCTTTCCTGCGTTCCGCGCTTTCTCCGCGGTAGCGACTTCGAAAACGAGCGTAGAATCCGCCGATTCTGCGGCACCCTACCCGATGGTAAAGATAACGCCAGAGAATGAGATGCACGTCACTTTCGGGTCGGCGCCTGCAGCAGCCGAAAGCGACCCTCGGGGCCACAAGTGCGTCCCCTTCGGACTTTGGCTGTGGCCGGGGCGAGCGCAGGATCGTGCTGCCGGCACTCCGGCCGGAGCGGCAGATGAAACGCACGTTGCTCTTCGTAGCCAGCGTCACAACCGCGGCCTTCTTGTTGAACCTCGTGCTTCGGCCCCGCTACCGGCGCTGGGGACTCCAACCCGTCGAATTGAGCCGCACGCTCCCCGGCGATGACCTCGTGCCCGCCCCGGATTACCGCGCGGACCTCGCGGTTACGATCGACGCAGGGCCGGGGGATATCTGGCCGTGGCTAGCCCAGATGGGCTACCGCAGGGGCGGCCTATACAGCTACGACTGGCTCGACCGGGTGTTCGGTATCCTCGACGCGCCGAGCGCAGATGTCATCCTTCCCCAGTGGCAGGACCTCCGGGCGGGCGATGAGATTCCACTGGGGCGTGGCCCCACGTTCCCAGTCGTCGAAGCAGAACCAGACCATCACCTCTTGCTTGGCGATACAACGGGGGGCATGTGGTCCTGGCTGCTCTATCTCGACCCGCTGCCCGACGGCCGCACACGGCTCATCTCGCGGAACCTGGCTCGGTTTCCGGGTTTTGTGGGAGGCGCCATGCTACGGCTCTGGCTCGAACCGGCAGCGTTCATCATGACCCGCCGGATGCTCCTGAATCTGAAGGACCGGGCGGAGGCGCTTGCACTCGAACGGGGAGCCTCAGCGAACGTGGCCCAGCCAGCGAGCACCATCCCCGGCCCTTGAACGAAAAAGCGGGAGGCGATTGCCTCCCGCTTCGAGCATAACTTGCCGGTTCCGCCGGCTAGCGCCGGTCGACAGGGACGTACTTCTTGTTCTCCGCGCCTTCGTACACCGCGTTCGGCCGCACGAGCCGATTGTCGGCGTACTGTTCGAGCAGGTGCGCCGTCCACCCGGTGATCCGGGCGAGCGCGAAGATGGGCGTGTACAGGTCGCTCGGGATACCGAGCATCCTGTAGACGGACGCGCTGAAGAAATCGACGTTCGGGTAGAGCGGCTTCCCTTCGAGCTTCTCCGCCAGGTAATCGCGCAGCTTGAGCGAGAGGTCGAAATACCAGCGATCCGGCGAGGTCTTGGCGACTTCGTGGCCAAGCTGCTCGAGGATGACCGCGCGCGGGTCGGTGGTCTTGTAGATCCTGTGGCCGATGCCCATGACGCGTTCGCCGCGCGCGACCAGGTCATCGACGTACGGCTTGACGTTGTCCTCGGTTTTGATCGCTTCGAGCGTCTTGTAGACCGCTTCGTTCGCGCCGCCGTGCAGCGGGCCCTTGAGCGTCCCGATTGCGGACGCAGTCGCCGAGTACATGTCGCTCAGGGTCGAGGCGGTGACCATCGCCGAGAACGTCGAGGCGTTCATCTCGTGTTCGGCGTGCAGGATGAGAGCGACATCGAACACCCGCTTGGCGAGGTCAGTCGGCTCTTCGCCCGTGAGCATGTACAGGAAGTTCGCGGCGTGAGTCAGATCGTCGCGGGGAGCCACTGGCTCGTGGCCGCTGCGCAGGCGGTGGTAGGCGGCGATGACCGTGGCCATCTTTGCCGTGAGCCGTGCAGCGGTTTGCTTCAGTTGGGCGTTCGAGAGGTCGCTCGACTTGCGGTCCTGCGCCCCGAGCAGTTCGACGGCGACCTCCAGCGTCCGCATCGGCCGGACATCGTTCCAGATTTCGTGGAGTACCCGGTCGACAAGGTCGTCGAGCTCCCGTTCGGCATGGAGTTTTCCTGTGAGCTCGGCGAGTTCCGCCGCGTTCGGGAGCCGCTGGTTCCAGAGGAGAAACGCCACCTCCTCGAAGGTGGAGTTCTCGGCAAGGTCGTAGATGTTGTAGCCCGCGTAGACCAGTTCACCCTTCTGTCCGTCGATGCGGCACAGCTTGGTGGTGGTTACGTTTACTCCCTCGAGACCTCGGGCGATTTCGGTCACAGTGTCCTCACTTCGCGATGATCGCGCCCGAAGGGGGCGCGTCATTGTATACACGGTCATTGATCCCGCGAATTCTACCATCAGGTCCGGCTATGCCGCACCGCCCGGCCGGGCCACTTCACACCGGGCCGATAGGCCGGGCAAGCGTGCTTACCCGGTCCCCTCTGCCTCTACGTGTGCGGATTCCGGATGGCTCCCACCGAGTCCCGTCACAGGCGTGAACGACGGCGGATCACTCGCCGGGAATGACTGTTCTGACTGCGCGTCGATTTCGTCCTCTGTCCGCTGCTCGGCGCGGTTGGCGTCCCCACTGGCTTCCCGCTCAGGACCGGATTCGTGTTGCCACTGCACGTTCTGCCTCCTTTGAGGAACCTCACCGTCCAGTATGCCGAATGGGAAACGCCGTTAGCGGAGTTGCGAGAACTAGGCGTCGCGCCACTCCGGCTCGCGCTTTTCGAACCAGGCTTGCCGCGCTTCCCGCGAGTCGGCCGTTTGCGAGGCAAGAATCTGGGTGCGGTTCTCGAGCTTCAGGGCGTTTTCCAGGGAGATGCCCGTCACCGTCTCATTCAGCACTTCCTTCGAAAGCCGGAGACCGAGGGGGCTCGACTGGCGCACGATGCCCTTCGCGATATCGATCGCCGTGGGGAGCAGCCGTTCATGCTCCACGATCTGCGTGACCAGGCCCATCTCCTTCGCCTCGGGGGCATCGATCAGCCTCCCGGAGTAGATCATGTCAGCGGCATGGGGCGCGCCGACGATCTTCGGCAGATGGTAGGAACTGCCGACGTCGCAGCCGCTGAGCCCGAGGTTCAGGAAGGAGCAGGCGAAGCGCGCCGTCTCGGTGCCGATGCGGATATCGGACGCGATGGCGATGGAGAGCCCGCCGCCCGTTGCCGGGCCGTTTACCGCGGAGATGATCGGCTGCGGGGCGCGCCGCATCTTCACCACCATGTCGGCCAGGTCGCTCTGGAACGTGTAGGAGTCCTGCACTGGGCCCACGTCCGGCTGCCACTGGCCCTGTTCGCTGCCTGCCTTCAGGTCGAGCCCGGCGCAGAAGCCGCGGCCCGCACCCGTAATGACGATGATGCGGCAACCGTAGTCGCGGTGCCGTTCGTCCCAGAATGCGTGCAGTTCGCGCAGCATCTCATGGTTGATGGCATTCAGCCGTTCGGGACGGTTGAGCGTGAGAATGCCGATGGGGCCCTCTTGTTCGAAGCGAAGCGTATTCATGCAGCGGAGTCTACCCGGAGTGGCTTTCCTGCTCGACGTGGCGCGCGAAAAGTGTGCGGCACGACGGTCTGTCACGCTTTCGCGAGTCTCCTGCGATGCCCGTCACCCGGGGCGGACGGGAGACGGCGTACCGTGAAGGGACGCCCGGAGCACCTGCGGTGCACTCTGTGGGGCGTCGAGGTGAGCGTTGAACCAGGCAGACAAGCGCCACGAGAAAGCGCCGGCGACCCGGACTTCGGTCCCGGAAGAGGAGAAGAAGCGGCTCGACGAACAGGTCGATGCACAGTCCCGGGAGTCGTTCCCGGCGAGCGACGCCCCATCCTTTACCCCGCTCACGAGCACGTCGCCGCCGAAGAACGTGGATGAGGAGAACTTCACGGAGGAGCAGCTCTTTCCGATGCGACGGGCGCGGGCGGGCTAATCTCGCACCAATTCCCCCGGGCGCCGCCGCAGCCGTGGCGGCGCTTCCGTTTGCCGGGCTAACTCAGGCGATCGATCAGCAGCGTGCCGAGGCCAAGGAGCAAGAGGAACCCGAACATGTCGGTGAATGTGGTGAGCCAGATGGAGCTCACCGCGGGGTCCGCGCCAAGGCGGCGGAGCAGGAGCGGCACAGCGCTGCCCACCAGGCCCGCGACCAGTACGTTCAGCAGCAGCGCCGTCAGCACAACCAGGGCAAGCCAACCGTTGCCCGAGATGACCAGGGCGAGACCCGCGGCAAGCAAGCCAGCAAGCAGGCCGTGCACCAGCCCGAACGCAATCTCCTTACGGATGATGAGCCGGAAATCCCGCCCCTCTACCTGGTTCAGCGCCAGCCCGCGGACTACCAGTGTCGCTACCTGCGTGCCGGTGTTCCCGGAGTGGCCCGCGATGATCGGCATGAACACGGCCAACAGTGCAGCCCGTTCGATCGTGTTCTCGAAGGGCGTGATGATCGCCGCCACTGTGAACGCGGTCATCAGGTTGAGGATGAGCCAGGGGATTCGCCTGCGCAGCGATTGCCGCACGGGCGAGAGGATTGTCTCCTCCTCGTGGATACCCGCGAGGCGATACATGTCCTCGGTCGCCTCTTCCTGCATGACATCGATGAGGTCATCGGCGGTGGTGACACCTTCGAGCCGCCCCTCCGCGTCTACCACTGGTACGGCCAGCAAGTTGTAGCGCTGCAGGACTCGGGCCGCCTCTTCCTGGTCCGTCTCCGTCGTAACCGCATGGACTTCGTGGTCCGTGATTTCGCTGAGCAGGGTCCGGGGCGATGAGACGAGCAGGTCGCGGATGCTGATGATCCCTCGCAGCCGCGCGTCGTCGTCCACGACATACAGGTAGTACGCCTTCTCCGATGGAGGCCGCAGGACGCGGAGGTAGTCGATGGCCTGTCCGACAGTGATGCCTTCGTTCAGGGCCACGAAGCCGCGGCGCATGATGCCGCCAGCGGACTCCATGCCGTACTGCATCAGCTCGGCGACTTCGTCCGCGCGGTCCAGTGCCGCGAGCGTTTCGATCGCTTCCGCCGGCTCAAGCTGCTGGATGACGTCGGCTGCGACGTCGTCCTCGACCTCTTCGAGCACCGCCGGCAGGTCTTCGATACCGACGCTGCGGATCAGGTTACGCAGCTCATCGTCGTCCACGAACTCGAAGAGCTGGGCGACAATGTCGGTCGGGAGTTGGTCGAGAAGTGCGCGGCGGTCGTCCTCATCGAGCGAGAGAACGAGGTCGATTAGATCGGCGGGATGGAGGGAAGCGACGAGCACGACGACCTTGGCCCACTCGCGCTCAGCAATGAGCGTGCGGGCATCGTGCAGCAGATCCCGGGCAAGGACCTCGTCGGCCATAGTTGGCTTCCTGGTTCAATCCGTTTGTGGCGCATGGCCGCAGCGAACGTAATGCGGTGGCCGTGAAGGGTCAACGAACGCGAGACGGCCGACGGGAGGCCGGCCGTACGGCCTGTCCCATGAGTGCCGCCATATCGCGACGCGGTACTCCCCGGTACACTTTGTGAAAGTCATCACCATGAGAGGCCCTTGATCATGCCCCCTCTCGAGCGCTGGGCTCGGTTTTCCTATCGCCG
>JALOAP010000198.1 GCA_023228745.1 Dehalococcoidia bacterium
CTCCCGGTTCGTGTTCGGGGTAGGGAGCGAGTTGGCGCCGGAGTTCCGTGCAACGAACCGGGAGCCAGCGGGACGTGGCCGCCAGGCAGACGAAATGCTCGAAATCATGGCGCGGCTCTGGCGTGAACCAAGCGTCACGTTCGAAGGGCAGCACTACCGGTACGCCGAGGCACGCATCTCGCCGCGGCCGATCCAGCAACCGTTACCGCTCTGGATCGGCGGGAGTTCGAACGCGGCCATCCGCCGCACGGCGACGCTGGGCACAGGTTGGCTCGCCGGGCTGCAGTCACCGGCGCAAGTGGCGCCGGTTATCAAGAAGATCCGGGCGGCAGTCGCGGAGTCGGGACGACCGTTCGAAGACGACCACTACGGCGCGGGATTCGCATATCGCTTCGGGAGCTGGGACGAGCCCTTCGTGGAGCGTTCCACGCAGGCGTTGGCACGGCTCGGACGGGATGTCGATGCGAAAGCTACCCAGGCGGTGGGCGGAGCCGAAGAGATCATCGCAAAAGCGCGGGAGTACGTGGATGCGGGGGTCTCGAAGTTCGTGCTACGCGCGATAGCGGAGTCGGACGACGAGGTAATGGAACAGACGCGGCGGCTTATTCACGAAGTCGTGCCCGTGGTTCATGGATGGAAAGAGTAGCTACGAGGGGAGCACAAGGCGGGAGCCATTACCCGGCGCCGCCGGCTGTGCACCCGTGAGGCGGAGATAGAGCGGCTCCTCTCCCGAGGGGTCGGTCTCGAAGGCGCGGTCCGCGGTAACGACTGTGAGTACCTTCTCGCTATCCGCGACGGCAACAGCGTTCACGCGCTCCCATGCAGGCACCTTAGCGTTCGCGAGGATATCGGTGACCTTCCGATCAAGGCCGTGGTAGCGCATACGGTCGCCCGGCACGAGGCGGCGCAAGCGGAGCGCACCCTTCTGGCGCCCCGTGTCCACGCGAGCGGACACAGCGCCTTCGGTGGCGGGCATCTCGTCGGTTGAAAGCTGGACGCGCCAGGGCCCTGCCAGCGTGATGCCGGGCACGTTGAGGACCCTTGCTTCGAACGGTTCTGCCTCGAACTCGGGGCCCACGCGCACACGCCCGGCCGATGCCTGGACAACCGTGTCGAAAAAGAGTACCTGGCCGGTACCGCTACGGAGCACCTGGCGCAGGTTTTCGAGCCGTGTGCGGTTGACCTCTGGCACGAGCGAGTAGAACGACGCTTCGCGTTCGATAACGAGCGTCATCACCTCGTTTGGGAGGGCAGCGAAGGAGCGGAGGTCGAAGATCGCGCCGGCGGGACCGCGTTCGAGCGGCTGGACGGCGAAGGATGCGCGCTCGACATCAGCGAAGAGCTCGCGGGCGCTTTGCGCTAGGCCAATGAGCGCTTCCTCGACACTTGGGTTCACCTCCCGGAGGGCAGGGAGGATGTCGTTGCGGAGCCGGTTTCGCGCGTAGCGCGAGTCCTGGTTCGAACTGTCGACCAGGGGATCGATGCCCGCCTCCGCACAGATAGCCTCGGTTTCCTCGCGGCGGAGGGGAAGGAGTGGCCGGATAAGCCGCTGAGCGGGTGCACCCGGCACGGGGGACGACGGGAGCATCCCGCGGATGCCGCGCACGCCGGTACCGCGGAGGACGCGCATCAGGACGGTTTCCGCCTGGTCGTCGGCTGTGTGGCCGGTGGCGATGCAATCGATGCGCTTTTCGGCGGCGACGAAGGCGAGGAATTGGTAGCGCATCCGCCGGGCGGTGTCCTCGATGCTCGCCTTCTGTTGCCGTGCCACACCGCCGACATCACCTTCGCCTGAGAGAAAGGGGACATCGAGCTTGGCGCACAGGTCGCGGACCCAGGCAAGTTCCTCTTTGGACTCGGGGCGGAGCTGGTGGTCGAAGTGGGCGACCTGGAGCGTGAAGCTGTAACGGGGTGCGAGTTCTCGGAGGACGAGGAGGCAGGCGACGGAATCGGCGCCACCGGAGACAGCAACCAGCACCTGCTCCACGCGCCGGAAGAGTGCCTCGCGGTCTGCGTACCGCGCAACGCGGGCAAGGGGTGCGGGATTCATCGGATTACCTTGGGAACAGGCGCTCCCACCACTCTCCCCTGGGTTGGGCGTCCTGCTCCAGGGGTGGGCTGACGACGACGAAGGGGACTTCGCCCTCGAACACGTAGCCAAGCTGACGGCGCGCTTCCTGTTCGACGTACTGGTCGGAGCTGACGTAGTCGCGCACCGCTTCGATATAGGCCTTTTTCTGTTCGAGCGCGGCTACTCGGAGTTCGGCCTCCTGGCGCTGCTCGGCGAGTTGATGATTGCGGACAGCGCCCGCAATTGCGGTGTACGTGAAGTAGCCTGCCACGATCAGGCAGGCGAAGAAGAAGAGCCTCGCACGAGTCTTCAAGAAGAACTTCATGAGTTTCAGGTTGACAAGCTACCGTTCCGTTGGTCGACATTCAAGGACTCCAGGTGGCAACAATCGTTAAGGCCCGAAACTGCAATACGGCCGCGATGTAGAACAAATGTGCAAATTGAGGCGACATCAACGGTGAACGACCGGAAAGCTTCTATCGGAAGTCCCAGGAGATCACAGATGAGCATCTTGGTGATGAAGTTGTGGGACACAACAGCGATGCCCGGGCTTTCTGCATTGCGAAGTTCGGCAACCACGGGGAGCAGGCGGTTGGCCACGTCTTCGAGGCTTTCACCGCCGGGCATCCGGACCGAGGCGACGCTTTCGGATGCCCATTGCCGCATAAAGTCCGGGAGTTTTTCGCGCATTTCGGCAAACGTGAGGCCTTCGGCCTGGCCGGCGTCCATCTCGATGAGCTCGGGCCAGACCTCGATGCCGACGCCGTGTTCGGCGGCGATGGCTTCGGCCATCTTCCGGGAGCGCACGAGCGGGCTGGTCAGGACGCGGTCGAGGGGCTCCCGCGCGAGGCGGTTCGCGACCGCGACGGTCTGCATCTCGCCGAGTTCGGTCAGTGGCGCATCGTCGTGGCCCAGGCCGAGGCCGTCGCGGTTGTAGGCTGTCTGGCCGTGGCGGATGAGGTAGATGTTCACGAGGCGGGGAGTTCGAGTGGCGCCCACAAGCGCTGAATGAACGGGGTGAAGCCGAGGGAACGCCAGAACGGCTCGGCCGATACGTCGTTCGCGAGCACCGGCATCTCGACGTGGGAGACGCCTTCCTGGTCGCGGGCCCAGGCGAAGATACCCTGCACGAGTTGGCGACCGAGGCCCTGGCGCCGGTAGCCCGGGGCCACGTAGAGATAGCCAACGGTGGCGTGGCGTTCCGGGAGCCGGTCGGGCTGATTTTGTTCGATGGTGGCCGTAATGAATCCCGCGATTTCACCCTCGTGTTCGGCGACGAGTGATGCGGACATGCGACGGGCCCGCAGTTCGCGCACGGCAGCGGCGAACTCCACGTCGGAAACTGGTGTGGGACGAATGCGCCCGTCCTGTTGGGCGTTATACTGACGTAGCTCCTGCCAGGCAAGATAGAGCGCGGGGACGTCGCGTTCTTCCACCGGGCGGATGCGGGTCATTCGTACTGCCCCTTCCTTCGCCAGGCGTCACGCGCGGGGGAGGGATTGTCCAGGACCAGGGCCAGGCGACAAATCGCCTCTGGCTCGACCCCCGGGAAGAGTGCCGCGACAACCTGCTCGGGGCGGGCGGTGAGCTCCTGGTCGGAGCGGAGACGCATCACGAGGCGGGAACCTGCCTCGGATGGTTCGGCGGTGAGCGATGCGACGGCGGCCCGCAGGTCGTATGTGCGCGTCTTATCCTTGCGCTCTTCGGACCAGGTGAACTCGCTGCGGGCGAGGAACTGCTCGACCGTTTCCTGTGCATCGGCTGGTGAGACACCCGGGAGGTCGAGGCGATAATCGGCCCAGAGCACGAGCGCCTGGGGCGACGGAGTGGAGATGGGGACTTCGAGGATGTCGACGAGTTCGAGATCCGGAGAGGTCTCGTGCGCAAGGCGCTCCCGGAACTCCTGGAGGTCCACACGCTCATCGAGCGTGACGTCCATGACTTCGGCCTCGGCGGTGAATCCGAGCGGGAGGGGCCCAGCGAAGGCGAGCTTCGGGTGGGGCGTGAAGCCCTGGGAGTAGGAGAGGGGCAGCTTGGCACGGCGTAGCGCGCGCTCCCAGTAGCGAAGCACGTCGAGGTGGGAGATGTACCGCACACGCTCTCCCTTCCGGAACCAGACGCGGAAGCGTTGGGTCATCGGCGAGATCGTACCATGGGCGCCCCGATTAGCCGTGGGAGACTGCAGACGCGAGCTCCTCTGCGGCACTGTAGGGGTCAATATCGCGCGCGGCGACGCGGCGCACCAACGCGTCGAGTTCCGCCGCGGGCGTGGACTCGCGGATTCGTTCGAGCAGGATAGACCGAGCCATGGAGAGCACCTGGTGGCGTGCATCAGCGGCGCGCTCATCTTCCAGGGTTCCCGAGGCCTTGAGGAATTCGCGGTGCTCGTCGATAGCATCGGCCAGCTTATCGACCCCTTCCGCCTTGAGGGCGGTGGTCTTGACGATGGGTGGGCGGCGGGTGCCGGCGGGCGCAAGCGAGAGCAGGCCCTGGAGCTGGCTCACAAGGACATCGGCGCCGGGATGGTCGGCTTTGTTCACGACAAGGATGTCGGCGATCTCGATAATGCCTGCCTTCATCGCCTGGATGTCGTCCCCGGTACCGGGATTGTTCACGACGATGGTGGTCAGCGCCGTGCCGGCGATCTCGACTTCGTCCTGGCCAGCGCCGACAGTCTCGATGAGCACGTAGTCGAACCCGAAGGCGTCCATCACGGAGACGACGCCATCGAGCGTCGGGGCAAGTCCGCCGAGAGCCCCGCGGTTGGCCATGCTGCGCATGTAGACGCCCTCATCGAGGGCGAGGTCCTGCATGCGGATGCGGTCACCGAGGATAGCGCCATGGCTGTAGGGGCTCGAGGGGTCGACGGCGACGATCCCGACCGTCTTGCCGCGCTTACGGTACTCGGCGGCAAGGGCGCCGGTGAGGGTGCTCTTGCCGGAGCCGGCGCTGCCGGTGATGCCGACGGTATGTGCCTTGCCGGAGTGGGGGAAGAGGGCGCGAACGTAGTCACGGCCTTCCGGGCTCTCACTTTCGACACGGCTGATGATCCGTGCGAGGGCCCGGCGTTCGCCGTTGAGGAATCGCTGGATGAGGTCGTGCACGCTACTTGTTCGCGTGCTCGTAGACGAACTTCACGATGTCCTGCGTGTTCGTCCCCGGGCGGAAGATAGCCTTGAAGCCGAGTTCTTCCAGTGTCCTGGTGTCCTCTTCCGGGATGATCCCGCCGCAAAAGAGGATGACATCTTCGACACCGCGCTTCTTGAGCTCTTCGAC
This sequence comes from Dehalococcoidia bacterium, assembly GCA_023228745.1. Taxonomy (GTDB): domain Bacteria; phylum Chloroflexota; class Dehalococcoidia; order Tepidiformales; family Tepidiformaceae; genus JALOAP01. Next base: position 5,348 of record JALOAP010000198.1, read on the forward strand.
GACGCGCGGGAAGAGTTCGAGATGGGCGCCGGAGAGGATACTGAGGCCAACGACGTCGACGTCTTCCTGGAGGGCGGCTTCGGCGATCATCTGCGGCGTCTGGCGGATGCCGGTGTAGATGACTTCGCAGCCGCCATCGCGGAGGGCGCGGGCGACGACCTTGGCGCCGCGGTCATGGCCATCGAGGCCGGGCTTCGCGATGAGGACGCGGATCTTCTGTGAGGCAGGAGCGGTCATTGTGAAGTTCTTCTCCACGCGTGTAGGTAAGGATGGGCGAAGCTGGACGGCCAGCCAGTGAGCCAATCGTGGCGGTATTGTACCCCGGATCAGGCGTTCGAGGCGGAAGCTACGCGCGCGAAGGCGTCGATGACCTCCGGGGGAGCCTGGACGAGCTCGAGGAGGACGCTGGCGCCGACGGGTGCGTCTTCGCTGCCTTTGGGGTGTACGAAGCAGACATCGAAGCCGGAAGCGCCCTTGCGGATGCCGCCGGGGGTGAAGCGCACACCCTGCGCAGTCATCCATTCGACGGCCGCGGGGAGGTCGTCGATCCAGACGCCGATGTGGTTCAGCGGGGGGATGTGGACGGCGGGCTTGGCCTCGGGGTCGATCGGCTGCATGAGGTCGAACTCGACCTTGAGCGGGCCTTCGCCGGCGGCGGTAATGTCTTCGTCGACGTTTTCGGACTCACTGCGGAAGTTGCCGGTGACGGAAAGCCCGAGGATATCGATCCAGAACTTCTTCAGGTCTTCTTTGTTGAGCGCGCCAATCGCGACCTGCTGAATGCCG
>JALOAP010000199.1 GCA_023228745.1 Dehalococcoidia bacterium
TCGAAGGCACAGGCGGAACCGCTCTCCGGCCCGTCGAACTCGTCGAACGGGGAGCGCTACGTCGCGTCTCTGGCCGGGCCGTGGTCGCCAATCTTCCGGAACATATCTGCGAACGCATGGCGAGTCGGGCCCGTGCGCTTCTGAGCGACCTGGGCGTACCAGTCGAGATCCAGCCACTCCACGTTCAGGCCACGGGCGCAGGCGCCGGGATCTTCCTCGTGTCGGAGTATGAGCAAGTACGAGCGGGCTTCGGCAGTCTCGGCAAGCGCGGCAGGCCTGCTGAACAAGTTGCTGAGGACGCGATCGCAGCCCTCCGCGAACATGATCGGTCTGGCGCTGCTGTCGACGTGTACCTTGCCGACCAGGCTCTGCTGCCGCTGGCCCTTGCGGACGCCCCGTCTCAATTCACCACACCCACGGTCTCCGGACACCTGGGAACCAACGCCTGGGTAATCGAACAGTTCGGCGTCGCCGCCGTCGAGTTCGACAGGCCGGGCCAAGGTCGGACGCTGGTGACCGTGCGGCCGATGCCCATCGAACGCCGGTACACCGCCACGCCGCCACACCTCGACGGAACATCCAACGCGTGAAACTGGTCACGGGCGCTTGGCCGCGGCGTAGGCTGCCCGAACTCGTGCTGTCCGTTCGTCGCCACAGCGACGTGGACGACTACGGGGGGAGTGAAGTGCCGAAGAACTTCGTCGTGACCTGGATTGACAGTGAAAGTCCCGAGGGTTCGCCGCTCAGGCAGGTGCGCACCATCGACCATTGGCGCGATTGATCTGTATGGCAACTTCGCCCTCATCGAGGTGCGCCTATCGGCCGCCCGCAAGCAGCTGGACCTCCCACAGATCACGCGTCACGGAGTCGAAGTCCAGCTGAAGAGGCAGCACGGCGGCAGACATAGCCTCCAAGGCCAGCGTGGCAGCCGACCTGGCAGAGGGCCGACCGGCCGCGGCCTCGACGTCTGCGCGCTCGGGCTGGTCGTGCAGCTCCGCGGGCCGGGCTACAGGACAACAGAGGGTCGGCGAACCACTCGCCGACCCTCTTGGGGTTAGTTGAGGTAGTCCTGGAGCTGTGCGCTGCGAGCAAGCTCGCGCAGCTTGCGCAGCGATTCCTTCTCGATCTGCCGGATGCGCTCCCGGGTCACCCCAAATTCGCGACCGACCTCTTCGAGCGTCCGGCTGCGTCCGTCGGCGAGACCGAACCGAAGCTCGACGACCTGCCGCTCCCGCTGGGAAAGCGCCGCGAGCACTCCTTGGAGTTGCTCGCGCAGCATCACGAAGCTCGCGATTTCCGCGGGCTCCGCCGCGCCGCGGTCCGGCAGGAAGTCGCCGAACTCGGCCTCCTCATCACCGGCGGCGCGGCGCTTCTCAGCCTCTGCCCGCTCGAGTTCGTCAAGCTCGACGTCCTCGAGCTCGGTGTCGTCAGCGCCGTCACGAGCGACGGCGCCCCTAAAGACTTCATCCACGCCCGAGGGGTCGAGAGTCAAAAGCTCGTTCGTCATGGTCCACTACCCCCTTCGGTAAGTTGTTGTGCCCCCGTTCGCGGGCAAAGCTGCCCGCCCGCGCCATCAGCTCAACAGATGCGAGGGTTCTGCTTGGTTGCCAGGGCGGGCGGGCCGCCCTCTCGTTGTCGTGCGGGCTGAGGATTACCAGCCGCGAGACTGCGGCCGCGGCCGCTGGCCCCGTGGGCTGCGGCGGAATTCACCGCCGCCGCGGCCGAAGCCCCCACGGTTGTCGCGCTGGCCACCGCCACGCGGGCTGTGACTGTTGCTATAGCCGGCGCGGAATGCCCCGTATTGCGTGCCCTTACGCGCGAACGCGCTCGCAACGCCTCGGGGCTGCGGCTGAAAGCAGTCGCTGCAGTACACCGGACGCCCCTCCCGGGGCTCGAACGGCACCTTGGCCGGGTTGCCACACGACGCACACGCCACGGTGAACGTGTCACGCGTTTCGCCCTCGCGCTTGTGGTTCGCGCCGCCTTTGCGTGCCGTGCGGCAGCTCGGACAACGCCGGGGCTCGGTGGTGAAGCCCTTCGACTGATGAAATTCCTGCTCTCCAGCCGTAAACGGGAACGGCTGGCCACAGTCGATGCAGGTGATCGATTTGTCGACGAAATACACTCGACGACCTCCAAAAAGGTATTCAGCTTCGGTACGGTTCATCGAGTGCAAGTGCGACCCGCCTGGGCCGCTGGACCACGCCTGCCCGCTCCGCGGGAGGACTCACTGCCAGTCAGACTGATGGAACGTAGTTGCCTACCCGCATTCTACAGCATGTGAGGGGCGCATGGGAACATATGTTCTGCGGACGGAGTGATGCCCCTTGGGGCCTTCACCTGATGCGTCGATGAGCCTCCCCGCTGCTACTCGCCGCGCCGAGGTGGACGACATTCGGCATGGAAGGTCTCGCCTTCCTGGCCATCTGGCCACCGTAACTCGTCAAGGACGAACGTCGCCTTGAGTGCACGCGGTAGTTCACGATTTCGCCGTTGTCGATGTGGATCAACCGGTCTTCCAGCCACGCGCTCTTGACCTTGCGGAGGGTCTTGTTGGCCCGGGCGATACCTTCGCGGAGTGCCGCCACTAAGCTCACCGGCGACTCAGTCGAAATCTGCGTGATGCATGCAACCGACAATGCTTGGCCAACCCGACCGTCAGCGCCGGCCGGATACGTCTCTTCACAAACGCACAGCTGCTCGCGATGTCTCTTGACGCGGATCCTGATGCTGTCCACGATGCCTCTGCGCGCCCTGACGGAGATGCCGAACCAGCGGTGAGCAGGGAGCCGGCAGTGACCATCGAAAACGCGATCCTGTCGTCCATCCCTTACGACGAACAAACTCGACTCATGCCGCACTTGTCGGAGATGGAGATCGTGCCCGGCATGGTGCTCCACGCGTCCCGCGGGCATGTGGAGCACCTCTACTTCCTCGACGACGGTCTCGTGTCCCTCGCGGTTCCACTGCTGGATGGCCGGGCCATCGAAGGGGTAACGATCGGCCGCGAGGGTGCCGTCGGCATCCACGCACTCGCCTGGGATGGGCCCTCCCCGGCGAGCTCCATCGTCCACGTTCGTGGGCGCGCGAAGAGCTTGCCCGTCGAGGTCGCTCTCGACTTGCTCGGTGACTTGCCAGACTTCACGCGACGCCTCGCGCGGAACGCGAGCCTCCAGTTCGAGTGGGCGTTGCAGACTGCCGCTTGCAATGCTGCCCATTCGGTCCGGCAGCGGCTGGCACACTGGCTGCTGCTGTTTTCTGACCAGACGGGGACGGATCGACTCGCCCTGACCCACGAGTTGCTCGCAACGGTTCTGGGCGTCAGCTGCCAGCAGCTGAGCGTGGTCGCGAATGGGATGCGCCGTGCCGGCCACATCGACTACCACCATGCACACCTCGTCCTCACCGATCGCCGCGCCCTCGAATCGGACGCGTGCGAGTGCTATGAGATCCTGAGTCAGCAGCTGAGACTGGTAGCCGCCGAGTGACGCCTGGTCGGCATGGCGATGAGGTTGACATGCGTTCTCAGCAGACACGCTCATCGAGCGTCGCAACGGAACCCTGGTGCCTCCGCGCCAGGTTCGCCTGCAGCTATCGGACCGAGAATGGGGCACCAATGGCCGTATCGCACGATGCTCCCGGCGCGGGAACCTGGTACTGGCTGGCAGCACATGTCGCGGGCCGGCGGCAAGGGTAGCGGCGGGATTGCCGTCGGCCGGCGAACGACGAGCGCCGGCTGGTGCGAACCACCCCGCTGAGGAGGCCGCGAGTTGAATCGACAACAGCTCCGAGTACCGGGCGAGCTGGGCGACGTCCGACCGCGATCGACGGCACGCCCGTCGGTTGCCAACACCGAGTCGAGCCGTGCGATTGGCCGGGACCCGGAGATTCGCGAGCTCGATGAGGCCGAGCTCATCCGGCGCATCCAGGTCCTGCGGCGCGAGCGTGGCGCGGTGATCCTTGCGCACAACTACCAGGTACCGGTAATCCAGGACATCGCAGACTTCGTCGGAGACTCGCTGCAGCTCTCCCAGCAGGCTGCCGCGACGCGCGCACCCGTGATCGTCTTCTGTGGCGTGCACTTTATGGCGGAGACGGCCGCGATCCTCTGCCCGGAAAGGATGGTCCTCATCCCGGATCCGGAGGCAGGCTGCTCCCTCGCCGCAACCGTGACGGCCGACGAGGTGCGCGAATGGCGCCGTCTGAACCCCAACGGGGTCGTGGTGAGCTACGTCAACACGAGCGCGGCCGTGAAAGCCGAGTCGGACTACTGCTGCACGTCGAGCAATGCCCTGCGCGTCATCGAGATGGTTCCACCCGACCGGGAGGTCCTGTTCCTCCCCGACATGTTCTTGGGACTCTACGTCGAGCGGATGACGGGGCGGAGGTTGCGGCTCTGGATGGGCACCTGTCACGTGCATGCAGCAATCCGGATGGAAGACATTGAGGCTGCGTGGGCAGGCCAGCCCGGCGCCGACCTCCTCCTTCACCCGGAATGCGGCTGCGTCAGCAATTGCATGGCCGCGGCCGCCGCCGGCGAGTTGCCTGCCGACCGGACACTCGTCCTAAGCACCGGCGGCATGGTGGCGCACGGGCGGACGTGCCACGCGCCGGCCGACCTCGTCGGGACCGAAACCGGCCTGCTCCACCGGCTCCGGCTGGAAAACCCCGGCAAGACCTTCATCCCCGTCCGGGACGACGCCGTGTGCGAGTACATGAAGACGATCACCCTCGCGAAGCTCTACCGCGCGCTGCGCGACTCCGTGTACGAGGTCACCGTCGCACCTGACGTCGCAGCCCGAGCCCGGCGGGCGATCGACCGCATGCTAGCGGCGGTGTGAGGGTGCGGCCTGAGAGTCGATCCGAAGCAGACCTGGACAGCGGACGGCTCTCGCCGTCACCCGGGAGGATGCTGGCGGCCGGCCTTCCCGCGGGCCGCCGACCGCAGGCTCGCGCTGTCCGTCCGTTTGCCACGGGAGAGGACTAGACACGAGTGACTCAGGTACACCTTCGACCAAACCGCCGGATGGGTCGAGCGGGCGCCGGTGCTAGATGTAGCGACCGCGGTAGTCCTTGAATCGTCTCCCCTGGAGCAACTTCTCGTACCACTCTCGCAGCCTTCGCGCTCCGTCAGCGCCAACGTCTCCCGTACTCAGGACGTAGGCCTGGATGTCCTCGGGCGACGGGCGATCCGATTGCAACGCGATCCGGCGAAGCCCAGGAATCGCACGCTCCTTTTCACCGCCGCCGAGGAACTCGTTGTGTCCGCCGAATCGGCAGATGCTCTCAAGCTCGTCACGCGCCGCATCGCTGATCTCAGGCGGTGCAGGCGGCGCCTCCTCGGGGAAGGCGAGGTTTGTGGCCCCCGATCGAGCGATCCACGGCGTCACGTCATCGATGGTCCCCGGGATCACGCAGAGTGCGCCATCGAGCGCCAGCGCTTCCGCGAAGGCAAGCGTCGTGTTAGTCGGATAGACAGCGAGCACCGCGCGGGGCGGGCCGCCCGCATCCCGGGACTGGGGCGACACGAAGGGGAACCGGGTGGCGAGCTCTCCTAGGGATGGACGGTTGTCCATCATCTTCTTCGCGTTCATCACGACGACGCGCGAACGGACGCCTTTCCGTGAGGCGAGCCACGTGCTTCCGAGCCAAATCGCCTCGTCAGGATGGAAGTCGGTGTTGAACCCGGGAATCCATGCGGCTTCGTAGCGAACGGGTATTGCGGCCATGGGCGAATGCTAGCGGGTGTCTGTGTCAGTTGCTGTCGCCATCCGTCGAACGTCAAACGGTCGCCGACGTCCAGGCGGTAGGACAACTGGAAGAGTCAGCGGCCCCGCTGGCCCGACTTCGTCGCTGAACCGAGGTGGAGTCGCGAGTGCCAACGATGAGCGTGACGCGAAACGGCGGCTCCCAGCCCCGATGGTCTCATGAAGGGGAACCTTGCGGTCTCTTTGTGAATGAGCGCTTATTAGCGGCGCATGCCAGCCGCGCCATGAGACAGGCAACAAAAAAAGCAGCCTCCCCCTCTAGCAGGGTGCTGAAAAAGTGGGATCGGCTGAATCGCTGATGTGAGGGATCATGTCTCCAACAGGAGGCAGTCCCATGCGCGGCAGGAACGAACGGCA
>JALOAP010000200.1 GCA_023228745.1 Dehalococcoidia bacterium
CGACACTATGCCCCCACAGGTCTCCAACGTCGCGACGGACGATTACCTGACTGCCATCTACCGCATGCAGCATGACGAAGGACAGGATGTCATTGCGGTGCGGCTGGCAGACCGGCTGGAGATCACGCCGCCTTCGGTCGCGGGGATGTTGAAGCGGCTGCAGCGCGACGGGCTGGTGGACGTGGACAGCCGGAAAGTGATCCGGTTGACTCCCGAGGGGCTGCGCCGCGCCGAACAGATGGTCCGGCGGCACCGGCTGGCGGAGTGCCTGCTAACGGAAGTGCTGCACGTCCCGTGGTGGCGCGCCTACGAAGAGGCCCACCTGCTGGAGCACGGCATCTCCGATGTGACGGAGCCACACCTCTACGAGACGCTGGGACGCCCCACGCGCAGCCCGTTCGGTTATCCCATCCCCGGCCCGGGTGCGCCGAAAAAGTTGCCCATGACGACCCTCGCCGACGTGGAAGAGGGGAAGCAGGCGGAGATCGACCGCGTGTTCGAAGAGGACGACAAGCTTTTGCGCTTCTTCGACGAAGAGGGCATCCGCCCGGGCAGACTGGTGACGCTGGAATCAGTCGCGCCGTACCGGGGGACAGTCACCGCCTGCATCAACGGGCGTTCGATCGTCATGGGCACCCAGGTCGCGCGCATGATCTGGGTGGTGAGCCCGAAGGAGCGCGAGGACTCCTAGCGGCAGTTTTGACGGAAAAGCGTCTTTTCGTCCCCTCATGGAATCGGCGAACCTTCCGACGATCCTGAACATGGACGTGGACGTGGACGGGCTGGCAGCAGCCACTGGGCTGCGTGTGTTGATCGTCGAGGACGACCCTTCCCTCGGGCGGCTCGTCCAGATGGTCTTGTCCAGGCACACGAGCGAGGTTGAGGTGGCGCGCACGGGCGGGGCGGCACTCGAGGCCGTGGCCAACGGCAGCTTCGACGCCATCGCATCGGACATTAGCCTGCCGGACATGTCGGGCATCGACATCATCGCGCGGGCGCGGGAGCTCTCGCCGAAGGCGGGCATTGTCGCGATTACCGGGTTCGTCGACGTTGACGTGGCCGTCCAGGCGATGAAGGCGGGCGCGGACGACTTTCTCGGGAAGCCATTCAGCGCCGAGATTCTCTGGCACCTGTTGAACAAGGCAGTAGACAACCGGCGGCGGCGGCTCGAAGCCGACCAGGCCGAGGCGTACCGAGAACTGGCCTACACCGACGCACTCACAGGTTGCCCGAACCGGCGCTTCATCGACGAGTTCATGTCGGACGCGGTGGAGCAGGCCACGCGCACAGGCGAGCCGCTCGCGGTCGCGTACTTCGACATCGACAACTTCAAGCTCCTGAACGATTACACGGGACACGAGCAGGGAGACTTCGTCCTTCGCCGGGTCGCACGCGAACTGCAGAAGGCGATCCGGGAGCCGGCAGTGTTCGGGCGCTTTGGGGGGGATGAGTTTGTGGCCGTCTTCCCCGGAGCGACGGTCGAAACGGCGCAGCGCAGCGTTGAGCAGGTACGGGATGCGGTGGGACACATCGAAGTCTCGACCAGTTCACGCATCAGGCTGCCGATGCGGGTGAGCTGTGGGATTGCTGCTTTCCGCGAAGGCCTTTCGCCGCGCGACCTCGTCGCTGACGCGGAAGACAAGATGTACCTCGATAAATCGGTCTCCGCGTCGCTGCTGGCGGGTGGGCTTGAGCAGGCAGCTTCGGAGCCGATGCTGAAGCTTTCGAACCTGAAGGCACTGCGCAACCTCGTGAAAGCAATCGACCGGCGGGATAGCTATACCCGCTTCCACAGCGACCACGCGACGCGGCTCGCCCTGGCACTCGGGCGCGAGGTCGGCTATTCACAAGACGAGCTGGCAGCGCTCACGCTGGGCGGCCCGATCCACGACCTGGGGAAGATCGTGGTGCCGGACGAGATCCTGCGGAAACCCGGCCCCCTGACCGCCGAGGAGCGCCGCACGATGGAGGAACACCCGCTGATGGGCGCCGCAATCACGGCGGCTGTAACGGACTACGATGCAGTCGTGGACCTCGTCCGGCACCATCACGAGCGGTTCGATGGCGACGGCTACCCGGGCCGGCTGCGCGGGACGCAAATCCTGCCTGTCACGCGGCTGTTCACGCTCGCGGACGCATACAGCGCAATGACGACGGACCGGCCGTATCGGAAGGGCCTGACCGCGGAGCAGGCGATCGACGAGATTCTCGGGGGGCGGGGGACGCAGTTCGACCCCGACCTGGCGACAGCATTCGTGCGGATGGTCGAGCGCGATTTCGTCTCCGGGACGGCGGCGGCATGAGGGCGGCCGGGTACCGGGTGTTCGAAGTGCTCGCCTGGGGAGCGGCGTGTTGGGGAGCGACGGAAAGCGTCCTCCGGATGGTGACCGGCGAGACGGACGCCCTCGCCGGTGCGGGATGGTTGACGCTCGGCGGTGTGGCAGTCGTCGTGATTGCGGGTACGCGCCGGCGCGCGCTGTTGCTGGCGGAAGACCTGGCACGCATCGAAGATGCCAGCGACCGCTAGCAGGTAGACTTCGCGAAACATATCGCGAGGAGCACCGACGTGGGGCGACTATCAGATGCCACCCGGGAGCAGTTCCCGGACGACCTGAAGTATGTATGGGACGCGCTGGCGCGCGACGAGACGGCCCCCTCGGGCGGCCAGGTCGCGAACCTGTTTCTGCAAATGGGCAACAACCCGGCACTCCTCCGCGGGTATCTGCGGCTGGGGAACGCCCTTTGGCGAGACTGCGGGCTGGATGTGGCCACGCGCGAGCTGGTCATCCTGCGGACGGCGATCCTCCATCACAGCATGTACGAATGGCACCAGCACGTGCGCATCGGACGTGCTGCGGGCCTCCCGGACGAGAAGATCCGGGCGCTGCACCAGTGGCGCCAGAGCGAACTCTTTAGCGACGAGGAGCGGGCAATCCTCGGGTATGTTGATGCGCTCAGCCAGACTGACCACCCGCTCGATGACGTGCACAACGAGCTGGCGCGGCGGCTGCCGCCGGCCACGATCGTAGGGGTGAACCTGCTCGCCGGGTTCTATGGGATGACCGCAGCGTTTCTTGGTGCGATGGAGGTCCAGACCGAGGAGCAATTCGTCGGGTGGGAGTTATAGCGCGGGCCGGAGCGCGACTTACCGCCACTGGAGGGGGAAGCGCCGGTCGCGTGGCTCGTCACGGACCAGCGAGAGGACGAGCACGCCCGCGAAGAGCAGCCCCGCTGCCACGCAGAGTGCGAGATAGAACGTCCCAGAATCCACCGCTACACCTCGTAAGGTTGGTATTCGTATGACGAACTACCGGACGAGAAAGTTCCCGCGAGCCACGCTGCGCCGTAGAAACGCGGGGGGAAGTTGCTGGCGGACGTAGACTCGATGGTAGTCCCGTTGGAAGTGCGGGACCTCGAGGCCGAGGTCGCTCGTTTGCGGGCGGCCGGCTGCCACTTCCGGAACGACGTTGTTGTCGGCATTGGCGGAAAGCAGGTGTTGGTCGAGGACCCGTCGGGCAACGCCGTTGAGCTGTTCGAAGAGGGCCAGTAGCCGAGGCTAGGTGCGGAGTTCAGCGAGGAGCGCGTGTGCGCGCGAACGAGAGGCGCTGTCCGCCGCGGTGTAGCGCTCCCGGTGGAGCAGCGCCTGGATGATCCCGGGCGGAAATAGTGCGCCTGGGTCCCCCGACGGGAGCTGGCTACGGTGTGCAGCGATGGCGGCCAGTTTTACGTCCGAAACGGTCGAGATGTCGAGGTCGAGGTCGAAGTCATCTCGGCCGATGGCTTCGGGCGGCGGGTCCGGTGGGTTGCCCATCATGTCGATGCACTTCTCGTACTGCGGCAGAAAGAGCCCGCGCGGAAACGCAGCGAACAGGAGGGGCGGGCGGCCGTCGAGCGGGAGCTGTGACCAGGCTTCGACCACCCAGCTATAGAGTGCCAGGTGGTCTGGATGGCCGTAGGCGCCGTCGGGACCGAGCGTGAGGAGCAGGTCGGGATTGGTGTCACTGAGCGCGGCCGCAACGCGCCCCGGCCCGCCGCCGGTCAAGCGGGCCAGGCCCCCATCCGGGAGGCGCCAGGGGACCGGGGGATGGGCGCCAAGCAGGCGACAGGACTCCGAGAGTTCGAGCTCCCGTGCGGGCCCAAGGTAAGCTGGGCCGGGTTGACCACCGTCGTGGCGTTCCCCGCCCTCGCCGGAGCTCGCGCAGTGGATCCGGAGCCGCCAACCGGCATCCGCGAGGAGCCGGAGCAGGCCGCCGAAGGCGTAGGCTTCGTCGTCCGGGTGCGGGACAAGTACGAGGGCGGTGGGCACGGGTGTAGTACACGCCGCGACTGCGGAACAGGGAAGCGCGCGGCGCCGGCTCTGCGCGTTGGGCGCTGGTTTGCTAGAGTTTTCGCGCTTTGCCCGGCGAGTGACCGGGTGATTTCCGACCCAGGAAGGAGAACGTTATGGCTGGAAGGCTCGAAGGGAAGGTCGCGATCGTGACCGGTGCGGGACGCGGCATTGGGCGCGGTGAAGCGCTGCTGCTGGCGAAGGAAGGCGCGCGGGTCATCGTCAACGACATCGGCGGGAGCGCCGGTGGCGAAGGTTCGGACCAGACACCGGCCGAAGAAGTCGTAGCGGAAATCAAGAAGTTCGGCGGCGAGGCTATCCCGAACTACGACAGTGTGACCTCGTTCGAAGCGGGTGAGCGGATGGTGAAGCTGGCACTGGACACGTGGGGGCGGCTCGACATCCTCGTGAATAACGCCGGCATTCTCCGCGACCGAATGGTCTTCAACATGACCGAAGAAGAGTGGGATGCAGTCATCGCGGTGCACCTCAAGGGGCACTTCACGATCACCCGGCACGCGGCGATGGTGTTCCGGCAGCAGCGCAGCGGCCGCATCGTGAACACCGGTTCGGAATCTGGCTTTGGAAACATGGGCCAGGCCAACTACTCCGCAGCCAAGGAAGGGATTGTCGGTCTCACGCGCACGCTCGCCCTCGACCTCGGCAAGTACGGCGTGACGGCGAACACAATCCGCCCGCGGGCAGGGACACGCCTCACGATGACCGATGAGCTGCAAGCGGCGATGGCGAAGGCGCGGCAGACGCAAGCTGCAGCAGGCGGCGAGGAATCGAGCGCGCAGTCGGCGATTTCGACCATCGATGAGCTGAAGCCGGAGTTGGTGGCCCCGCTCGTGGTGTACCTCTGCACGGATGCGGCGGCGAACGTGAACGGCCGCGACTTCATCGTGGGCGGCAACGAGGTGAGCCTCGTTTCGCTGCCGGGCCGCGAACGCTCGATCTTCCGGGAAGGCGGTTGGGATCTCGACTCGCTGGAGCGCGTCTTCCCGCAGACGCTGGGCGACGGGCTGCGAAACCCGATGCCCGCGCAAGCGAAGTAGCTGTTACCTGTTAGCGGTTAGCTGTTAGCTGTTAGCTGTTAGCTGTTAGCGCGAGTATGTACGAGGGGCAGGATTCATCCTGCCCCTTCTCCATTTCCGATCGGGTTTCCAACTGTTGATAATCGACCTGAGTGCTGGCAGCTAGGAGCTAACAGTCACCCGTGGTATCCGTTTCTTTCTTCACGTTTTGTTTTTCCAGAGGAGCAGGACCTAGCCTCGTTGTATCGCTGTGACGCAATTGCAATAGGTAAGAGGCGGGGTTATGCGAAAGACAATACGCGGGCGGGGACAGCAGCTGCTTGCGGCGTTCCTCATGGGCTTGATCCTGGCACTACTCCTTGGCGCTGAAGCAGTTCGCGCGGAAGAGAGTGAGGAGGTCCCGGAGGAGATGCCGGAAGCACGTCGCAACACGATGGTCGGCTACGACATTTCGTGGCCGCAGTGCGACGGCCTTTACCCGGGTGAGCCGATAGGCTTCGGCATCGTTGGGGTGACCGGCGGCAAGCCCTACACCGTGAACCGTTGCCTGCAGGAACAGTGGGAGTGGACGAAGCAGGGCGGCTACCCGGGCGAGGTGTACATCAACGTCGACTACTGGAAGCGCACGTCCTATCACCACTTCTTCGGCCCGGCGGGGCTGTGCTCGCCGCTCGACCTTGCCTGCCAGGCGTTCAACTACGGCTGGAACGGTGCCCGCGAGGCGGTCTCGTACGGCGAATCCCAGGGTGTGGATGCGAC
>JALOAP010000201.1 GCA_023228745.1 Dehalococcoidia bacterium
GGATGTACGACCGTCCGAACACGTGGGCCGTCCCGCTCACCGCCGGGTCGACCGCGATCCGTATCGCTCCTCCCTGGAACGGCGAACGCTGCGAAACAGAGATCGCGGGGAACACGCCGTCCGAGGCCAGTTTGGGAATCTGAATGTCCAAATCCGGCTCGAAGAGAGGGCGGGGTGAAGACGCTGCACGTGCAGGCCGATGCGGTTCCACGGTCGCTGAACCGGCCCCATTGCCACCACTCTGCCGGTCGGTGAGGGCGCGCACGCCGGGGATCACTGCTACTGGCGAAGTCGCCAATAGCAGGATGAAGGCTCGTCGAGACGCCATGCGCGCCACCCTACGGCACGGCGCTGTGCGATGGAAGACAAACGTTAAGAGAACGGTCGTCCGCCGAGTTCCCGCCTGGCGGCATCCCGGGTTGAGTCAATCACGGAAAGCAACTTCGATGGCTCAGGTATCCCTGAAAGGACGAAGTTCGCCTGTGTGCCCGAGGTCTGACAACGAACATTGCCGTAGTTGAACGACGTAGCCAGCAAGCCCGACCGTTCGATCGAAAGATCCTCGACGTTGATGAGGTCGGCTGACGACATGCTGTGGTGAAACCAGTGGTTCTTGTTGCTATCGACCAGCCGCTGGTTCGTTACGACCCAGATGTCGTTTTCGTACTTGTACCACGTGAAGTACCCGCGAACCGCCCAGAACAGCACCCAGAGGGCACACACCGCGACGATGACCACGCCGAACGACCCACCGAGTCCCGTGGTCACACCGGCCACGATGAGGATGGCCGCGACCGGCACGATGGCCAGCGCGGCAATCCCCACGAGTTTCGACCAGAGGAACACCGGGTGCCGCCGAGCCCGGACAATCACCCGTTCGGAGCTCTGCAGGTCAAACGGGACGTGCCCGCTGAAGGGTTTTGCCGGGCTGGACGTCTCGATCGGCTCCATCGTCCCTCCAGGTTTCGCTTAGTTCGTGACCGCCCCCTCGGCCGCGCTCGAAACCGAGCGAGCATACTTCGCGAAGACCCCTTTTGTGTACTTCGGTGCCGGCGGCTGCCAGCCCTGCCGGCGCGCTGCCAGTTCCGCCTCGCTCACCTCGAGATTGAGCTGACGCCCTGGGATATCGATCGAGATGATGTCACCCTCGTGCACGAAGGCAATCGGCCCTCCGACTGCCGCTTCCGGAGCCACGTGACCGGCCATCAAGCCGCGCGTCGCACCGCTAAAGCGTCCGTCCGTCAGGAGTGCCACCGACTCCCCGAGACCTTCGCCCACGAGCGCCGCAGTGACGCCCAGCATCTCGCGCATGCCCGGGCCGCCCTTCGGACCCTCGTTGCGGATGACGACCACATCGCCCGCCGTGATCTTCCGCTGGGAGACAGCCGCGAACGCGTCCTCCTCGCATTCGAACACCCGCGCGGGGCCGCGGTGGGTCATCCGCTCGTGGCCCGCCACCTTGATCACGCATCCATCTGGCGCCAGGCTCCCCTTCAGAATCACCAGCCCACCTGTGGCCTTGAGCGCCCGGTCGGCGGGCAGGATGACGTCCTGTCCCGGCTCTTCGGTCGCGGCCTCCGCTTCCTCCGCCAGCGTCTTCCCGGTCACGGTCTGCTGGTCACCATGCAGCTTGCCCGCTTCGATGAGCCGCTTGGCCAGGAGCGGCGTCCCGCCCGCACGGTCCATGTCCAGCGCAACATAACGCCCGCCGGGCCGCAGGTCGCCGATGAGCGGCGTTCGGTCGCTCACCCGGTCGAAGTCGTCGATGGTTAGCTCCACACCTGCTTCCCGCGCCAGCGCGAGCAGGTGCAGCACGACGTTCGTCGAGCCACCGGTCGACGCCGCGCAGCTGATCCCATTCTCGAACGCCTCTCGCGTCAGCAGGTCGAGCGGGCGCACGCCGCGCCGCAGGACGTCCATCACGAGTTCGCCCGCGCGGTACGCAACCTGCTCTTTCCGCGGGTCCGTGGCGCCGGGGGTGCTGCTGCCCATGGGTGCGAGCCCCAGGAACTCCATCACCGTCGCCATCGTGTTCGCGGTGTACTGCGCCCCACACGCCCCGGCCCCGGGGCAGGCAGCGTCCACGATCTCCTCGAGCTCTGCTTCGCTGATGGTCCCTGCCGCCTGCGCACCCACGCCTTCGAACACGTCCTGGATCGTCACATCCTTGCCTTTGTACCGGCCCGGTGCGATCGATCCGCCATACAGGATCAGGCTCGGGATGTTCAGCCGCGCCAGTGCCATCGCACCGCCCGGGATGGTCTTATCGCAGCCAACGATGACCACTGCCGCGTCGAACGAGTACCCGACGCCCGCCAGTTCGATCGAGTCGGCCACGATCTCGCGGCTGATGAGCGATGCTTTCATGCCCTCGGTGCCCATCGAGATGCCGTCGCTGATCGAGACGGTGTTCACTTCCATCGGCGTTCCGCCCGCTGCACGTATTCCCGCCATCACGTGCTGCGCCAGCTCCCGTTGGTTGTAGTTGCATGGCATCGTGCCAATCCATTCATGCGCCACCATGACCAGCGGCTTGCGCAGGTCCTCACTCGTCAACCCGATGGACTTGAAATAGGAACGGGCAGGTGCGCGATCGGGGCCATCGACCAGATGGCGGCTCTTCCCACGAGGATCGAAAGACATGGCGGACTCCGAAGTGAGGATTGTGCTGATTAACGAAGCGTAACCCAGCACGACTTCCCGTTCGAATACCACCCGGAGCCAGGAATGCGCCCCGCTCATTCGCCCTCTGCCGAGCACACCGGTCAGGCGACGCCCAGGACCTCCGCGGAGTGGCACTGACGAGTGGATAGGCGAGTACTCGAGGGCCCTGGCCCTGGTGACCCCATCCGATGATGGGCCTCCGCAGACGATGCGGTCCGCGCCCAACCGGCACAGCCAGTACCGCCGGGCTTGCCGGACAGTTCCCGTCGCGCCAATAATCGCAACGTGCCCATTCAGCTTCGCTCCGGAGACGTGGAAGCCGTCATCCTTCCGGAGTCTGGAGGACGGCTCCATCAACTCACCCTCTCAGTTGCGGGCGAGCGCCAACCGCTCCTGTATTCGCCCGCCGACCCGGCCCAATATCGCGACCGTCCAACCCGAGGGGGGTCATTCCCCATGGCTCCCTGGCCGAATCGCGTCCGCGAGGGGAGGTTCCGCTACGCCGGCAATACCTACGAGCTCCCACTCGATGGACGGCCCCACGCGATGCACGGACGGGTGCACTTCGCCGAGTGGGAGGTGGTCGCGCGCACCGCGCGCGTCGTGGAACTCATCGCCGCATTCGACGAGGCCTGGCCCTGGCCCGGGCGGGCCTGGCAACGCTACGAACTGAGCGACACCACGCTCCGGATGAAGCAGGAAGTACGGGCCGACCGCGAAGCCTTCCCGGCCGGCTGCGGCTGGCACCCCTGGTTCCGGCGCGCCCTTAGCGATGGCGGTGAGGCACGCTTGCAGGTACCAGCCTCGCGCCGCTACATCCTCGACGAAGGAATCCCAACCGGCGAGCTCGTCGAGCCTGTGGGAGAGTATGACCTCCGCGCAGCAACTCCACTCGACGGGCTGCACCTGGATGACTGCTACACAGCGCTCGATGGTCCGGTGCGCATCGACTGGGGCCAGCTCCGGCTCACCATGACCATTGACTGCCCGACACCGCACGTCCAGGTGTTTACGCCCGACTACGCGTTCTGTGTCGAGCCACAAACCTGCGCACCCGATGCCTTCAACCTCGCGGCAAACGGATCGATGAGCGACGGCATGGCCATCGCTGCCCCCGGCCGTGTCGTCGCCATCGAGTCTCGCTGGACCTGGGAACGCTAGCGGAGAAGTGTCTCCACCGCGCGTCCGAACTTCACCGGGTCGCGCGTGTCGATAGTCACGTTGTGGACGTCCACACCCATCGCTTCGTACTCGCGAAGCTGCGCCAGGCACTCATCCGCGTTTCCAGCAAACCCGAGATCCTCCAGCAGGTGTGGCGGGATTGCCGCCGCGCCCGCCTTCGAGCCCTGCTCGTTGAATACCTTGCGGATGTGCGCCACCTCATCCGCATAACCGAACCGGGAAAGCTGGCGATAGTAGAAGTCGCCCATGCGCGCGATGTAGAACGCAAGGAAGCCCCGGCCTGCGTCGCGCGCTCCCGGGGCGTCGCTTACCGTCACGCCACCTGCCTTTACCTCGAGCACCGCCGGATCGCGGCCCGCGTCGGCTGCCCATTGCCGGAACTGGTCGATCTCGGCCTTGAGCGCACTCTTGGGGATCATTGCCGGCATCCACCCGTCGGCGACCTCCGCAGTCATCTTCACGCTCTTCGGGTTCAGAGTCGCGAGGAAGATCGGGATGTGCTCTCGGACGGGCTTGAACCGCAGCGTGAAGCCCCGGTCCATGTTGAACCACTTCCCCGAGTACACCAGCTTCTCGCCCCGCATCAGCATGTTGATGATCTCCACCGTCTCGCGAAGGCGGGCCAGTGACGGCTGGAACGGGACCCCGTGGAACTGTTCGATAACATTGGCGCTCGAAGCGCCCAGCCCGATGATCGCCCGGCCGTCGCTCCACTCGTCGAGCGTGGCGAAATGCTGTGCCAGCGCACCGGGCGTTCGCGAATAGGCATTCACGATGCCCGTGGCAAGCTTGAGCCGCTCAGTCTTCTCCGCGATCGAAATGAGCAGCGAGAACGCATCCCGCGCCCACCCCTCTGGCACCCAGAAAGAGTCGATGCCGGTCTCATCCGCGATCCGCGCAAGTTCGATCGCGTCCTCTTTCTTCATGTCGAACTGCCAGGTGATCATCAACGATAACTTTCGCGTCACAAGGGCCTCCTTGGGATTCTCGTGGCGGTTTGGGGAAGGACCGTTATAGAGTGGCTTAGCTCCAGCTGAGCTCACCTTCTTGCTCATCGTCGTTGGGTGATTTGGCGAACCGGAAGAGATACACCATCGGCAAGACGCCCACGGTGTTCGCGACGATGAGCGGTCCAACCCACCGATATTGCCGGTTCCGGATCGCCACGGCCACAGCCGCAGCCTTCCATGCGCTGTCCCAAAGGAAAATGATCAGTCCCAGTCGTTTCTTGCTCATCCGGGCATTGTAGGGCGGAGGCATGCGTTGAGCGTCCTCCAACCGGTGGGCATGCTGTGCCTGTGGACTTCGATACCGGCGATCTCGTCCGCGCCCTGGACCGAGTCGGGATTATCGCCTTTGCCCTGTCTGGCGTCGAAATTGGCGCGCGTCGCCGTTTGGACGTGTTTGGCCTCCTGGTGATGGGTGTCGTCACCGCGACAGGAGGTGGCCTGGTCCGCGACGTTATCCTTGGCCGCCTTCCCTTCGTGCTCGAGCACCCGGACTACCTTGTCTGGGCCATCCTGTCGTCCGGTGCAGCAATCGCGGTTGTCTGGTCTGGGCGCAGCATTCCGCGCAGGCTGCTGGCGGTCGCGGATGCGGGTGGGCTGGGCGCCTTCGCGGCAGCAGGAGCGCTCGCCGCGCTGAGCGCTGGCCTGGCATTGCCTGCAGTCGTGCTGCTGGCGATTGTCACAGCCACAGGCGGCGGTGTGATCCGCGACCTGCTCGCCGACCGCGTGCCCCTCGTGCTCCGCTCGGAGGTAAATGCAACCGCAGCCGCGCTGGGAGGATTCGTCGTCTGGCTCGTCGAACCGTTCTCCGCTGGGACCGCCGCGATTGCCGGGATGGCTGTCGCAGCCGCCGTCCGCGTCATCACCCTCGCGCTCGGTATCAACCTGCCAGTTGCGAAGCGTCGAACCCGTGCAGGCAAGCAGTCCTCGTCCGGACGAGGCTAGGCGTCGAGCACCTTGAACAGCTCGGCGAGGTCGAGCCGGAAGCCCGGCAGCTCCGCTGGCTCAAGCACATCGCCTTCGCCGGCGATGTGGCCGTCGGGGTTGCCGGCTCCGCACCCGTATGCGCAATATACGAGCCCGGGTTCGGGGCAAAGAAGAACGGGACCCCATTCCTGGAGCCCCGTTCGCAATTGCCGAAAAGCTTGGCAATCGAAGTTCGACGTTTACACCCGGTGGCACCACACCCAGTGTTCTCGCTCCGCGGTACCCACATTGCGCCACTCCGGCCGCCGCGCACGGCACTCGTCAATGGCAATCGGGC
>JALOAP010000202.1 GCA_023228745.1 Dehalococcoidia bacterium
CCAGCGGTACGTTCAGGTCGGCTCGAACCAGCACACGCTTCCCCGCGACGTCGATGTCCCGGACCGTCTTTTTCCCGATCGATGGTTCGCTCATGCCCTGCTCACCTCGGCGCCGATGCCGCGGCGCTCCACGTCCATCATCTTCTTCACGCGCCGCTCGTGCCGGCCGCCTTCGAACTCGTTCGAAAGGAATGCCTCGAGGATGTCATCCGCCACGCCGCGGCCGATCTCCCAGGCGCCCAGCGCGAGCACGTTCGCGTTTACGTGCTGCCGTGCGCGGCCCGCCCCCCAGCTCGTGTGACACAGCGCGCACCGAATCCCCGGCACTTTATTCGCCGTGATGCTGATCCCGACTCCGTTGCTGCAGACCACCACCCCAAGGTCCGCGCGACCTTCAACGACGGCCCCCGCGACCGCCTCCGCAAAGTCCGGGTAGTCGACGCTCTCCGGCCCGTTGGTGCCCAGGTCCAGCACCGTGTGGCCCAGCCGCTCGGCAGTCCCGACCAGGTGTTGTTTCAATTCATAACCGGCGTGGTCCGCGCCGAATGCGACGATCATCGTTGGCCTCCCGGAAGTAACCGATGCTGCCAGTATCCCGCACCCTCGGCGTCGCGATCTATTTCGCGGCCGTGTCACGTTGTCGAACTGGTGCTTGGCTCGGCCGGAACCGGTTACCAGCGTTGCCCCGGCGGTGCCTCCCGGTCCGCTGCTGCGCTCGACGCATGCCGCCCTGAAGCGCCAGCACGCCACGGCCAGCTCGTCTCGTCCGGCCCGAAGCCCCCGGCCCGGCTCGAAGCGAATGCCGCCGCCATCTCAAGTGCCCGGCCCACTCCTGCTACATCGTGCACCCGGAAGATCCGAGCGCCTTGCTCGTAGGCAAGCGCAGCCACAACCGCCGTCTCAAGGTCCCGGTCGTCCGGGTCCTGGCCGTTCACGCTACCGATGAAGTTCTTCCGCGAATGTGCGAGCAGCACTGGCAGCCCCAGCACCTGGAACTCTCCGATACGCCGCATGACCTGGAGGTCCTGGTCGTGACTCTTCCCGAACGCGATACCGGGGTCGACTGCAACCTGCGGGGCCAAGAGCCCGCGCTCCGCAAGCTGCCTCACCCGCTCGAACATCCACCCCACGGTCTCCGCCACGACGTCGCTGTATTGCGGCGGCGACTCCGGCCGCCGCTTGGGCTCGCTATAGCTATAGTTGAGGACGTAGCCAGCACCCGCGTGGGCCGCCTCCTCCGCAGCGGCGGTTCCGGCCGTCAGCCCGCTGATGTCGTTCACGACCTCTGCACCCGCGCTCAGCCCGGCGGCCGCCACGGGGCCCTTATAGGTGTCCACCGACACCACATGCCCTTCGCGCACGAGCCGCGCCACCGCCTCCCCGACGAGCTCCGCTTCGTCGCACTCTTCGAGAACCGGCCGGTCCGCACGCGCGCTCTCGGCGCCCACGTCGATCAGGCTCGCGCCGGCTGCCCGCAGCGCCTCGGCGCGTTCCAGCGCCGCACTAAGGTCACGCCCAACGCCATCGCCGGAAAACGAGTCGCGAGTGAGGTTCAAAATGCCCATGATGTGCGGTCGATCCAACGGGAGGCTCCGCGTCCGGAGCTGCCACGCTGGAGCGGGCTCAAGCGCCCGGCACAGCAGCTCGCCCGCCGGGTGCCCAACCGCGGTCAGGTAGCTCGCGAACACTCGCAGCGCGTCCCGCTCGCCCACGAGCCGGTGCCAGCCGTCTTCCTGGCCCACTACCAGCGGCAGCTCCCCAAGCTCCCGGTACCGGTTGGCGACCGCAGCGAATTGCACCGCCCCCGGCTCGCTCGGCACGAAGGCGATCCACGGTGCTGCCGGGTCGGAAGCGAGTTGCGCTGGTGACGGCGGGATCATCCGCAGCGGCGGCTCCCTCATCGTGCCGCCAGCGCTGCCACCATCCGCCGTACCTGCCACAGGTGCTCCAGGTCGTGGCGGTACATCTCGCGTGCAAGATCCGTGATCGTCACCCTCCCACGATACGGGTGCACACCTGCGCGGTCCCACTCCCCCGCTGACAGGTCCCACAGCAGGTAGCTCGAATGCCGCCGGCGGTAGTGAAAGTCCGCCAGCACATCCTCTTCGTCTTCGTCCTCGATGTCGTCATGAAGCGGAATGTCATCCAGGTCGACGTGCGGGATCGCCGGTTCACATCGCGAAATAACCGTCTCCACCTGCTCCGCGAAACCCGCCTCGACATCGCGCAGGTGCACCGCCACGCCGAGCAGACACCAGTCTTCGTCGTTCCCCTCACCCGGTTCGAGCAGCAGCGGCCGCGGGATCCCATAGAACTGCTGGCGAAGTTCCCCCGAGGCCTCATTCAGTGCTTTCAGCAGGAACGACGGGTCGCTGCCAGCCTGCCGTACATACTGCATGCCCTCGATTCTACGCCAGCCCCGCTGCCACCCTCAGAACAGCAGGCTCGATAGCCGCCGCTGGTATTCGCGCGTCACCGGCGAATCCAGCCCCAGGATGTCGAACACCGCAAGCACGGCCTTTCGTGCAGCCCCATCCGCGAACGACCGGTCGAGGCGCACGCTGTCGAGCAGTTCCTCCAGCGCCGCTTCGTACTGCTCCTGCGCTGCGAGCATCACGCCCCAGCGATACCGCGACCGGGGATCGGCCGGGTTCGCCCGGGCCTCGCCCTCCAGGTCCTCGTTCGCGTGCCGTTCCGCGAACCCTTCGAGGAACATCCGGTGCTTCATCACCTTCACGCGCCGATCCGCGGGGATCCGCTCCAACAGCCGCGTCGCCTCGTCCTGCTCCCCCCGCGCGATGAGGATGCGCGCCAGCCCCACGATTGCATCTGCGTTATTCGGGCTCTCCTTGAGGACGTCGCGGAAGCGCCGCTCAGCCTCCACCGGGTCGCGCTGCGCCAATTCCGCCGCTTCGCGTGCTGCCTTCTCCGCCGCCGAAGGCGCGAGCTGCTCGAAGAAGCGCCGCACCTGTGGCTCCGGCAACGCACCCGTGAACTCCGCCGCCACCTGCCCATTCACGAATGCCTTGACCGCCGGGATGCCCTGGATTCGGTATTCCATTGCCGTCCGCGGGTTTTCGTCCGTGTTCAACTTCACCAGCGCCACGTCGTCGCCAAATTCCGCCGCTACCTTTTCGATGATCGGCCCCAGCACCCGGCACGGCCCGCACCACGGCGCCCAGAAATCGACCACCACGGGTCGCGTCCTCGATTGTGCGAGCACATCGGTTGCGAACGTAGCGTCGGTAGCGTCGATCACGGTGCCTGCGGCGGTCATGCACGTCCTCCTGCCAAATCGTCGGATATCTCTGATCGTAGCGATTCGAAACCCCTTCGCAAAAGATCCCCCCGTTCTGGCGACTACCGGCTACCATGCCCCGCGGCTACCATTCCCCTTACATCAGCCCGCTGCCGCCAGCAGCCACGAGCTCAGAGCCAGCCACTCCCCGAGGTCACGAAATGAAACTCGCCCGCCGCGTTGAGGCCCTGCCCCCCTACCTGTTCGCCGAGATCTCCAAGAAGATCGCCGCCAAGCGCGCGGAAGGCGTGGACATCGTCACTTTCGGCATCGGCGACCCCGATCTGCCTACCCCCAAGAACATCCTCGATGCACTGCACAAGGCCGCCGACGAGCCGGTGAACCACCGCTACCCCGAGTCCGAAGGCCTCCCCGAGCTTCGCAAAGCCATCACCGACTGGTACGAGCGCCGCTTCGGCGTCAGCTTCGACCCCGAGAAGGAAGCGCTCCCACTCATTGGCTCGAAGGAAGGCATCGCCCACATCGCCCTCTGCTTCATCGATCCCGGCGACGTCGCCCTCGTGCCCGACCCCGGCTACCCGGTCTACGAAATCGGCACCATGTTCGCCGGCGGCGAGACCTACAAGGTCGACTGCACGCGCGAATCTGGCTGGCTCCCCGACCTCGAAGCCATCCCCGCGGACGTCGTCGCCAAGGCACGTGTGCTCTGGCTGAACTACCCGAACAACCCAACCGGAGCCGTCGCCGAGCTCGACTTCTTCGAGCGCGCCGTCGCCTGGGCGAAGAAGAACGATGTCGCCATCCTCCACGACAACCCCTACTGCGACGTCGCCTACGACGGCTACCGGCCAGTCTCCATCTTCCAGGTGCCCGGCGCCCGCGATGTTGCCGTCGAATTCAACTCCTGGTCGAAGATCTATAACATGACCGGCTGGCGCATCGGCATGGTCGTCGGCAACGCCACCATGGTCGATGCCCTCATGCGCGTGAAGTCCAATATCGATAGCGGCATCCCCCAGGCCATCCAGCGGATGGCCATCGAAGCCGTCTACGGCCCGCAGGACTCCATCCAAGAGCACAACGCCATCTACCAGCGCCGCCGCGACCGCATCGTCGAAGTACTGCGCAAGGTTGGCCTCGAAGTCGATACCCCGAAGGCCTCCCTCTACGTCTGGGCAAAGCTCCCCGAAGGCGTCACCAGCGCCGACTACGCCGCCCGCCTCATCGACGCGACCGGCGTCGTCGTCACCCCCGGCCGCGGCTACGGCACCAACGGCGAAGGCTACATCCGCCTCTCCGTCACCACCCCCGACGACCGCCTCGAGGAAGGCATGCGCCGCCTGGAGGCCTGGGCGGGCTGAGCCAGGAGTGGCCGGCCAACGAGCCTCATGCACATCGCCGGGGATGACACCGATAACAGCACCACGTGTGCTAAGGTGGCGCCATGAGCGATGGCAGCACGATTGAGTGGACAGAGGCAACTTGGAATCCCGTAACCGGCTGTACGAAGGTCTCGCCGGGTTGTGCTCATTGCTATGCGGAGACATTTGCTGAACGATTTAGGGGAGTTAAAGGCCACCCCTATGAGATGGGATTTGACCTGACGCTTCGCCCCGAGCGTTTGGAGCTTCCTTTGACTTGGAAGCGCCCTAGACGAATCTTCGTCAACTCCATGAGCGATCTGTTTCACCCGGACGTTCCGGATGACTTCGTACAATCGGTGTTTCGCACGATGGAGCGGGCAACGTGGCATGAATTTCAAGTCCTCACGAAGCGACCAGAACGAGCTGCGGCGTTGGCTGGTCGCTTGCCGTGGCCATCTAACATATGGCTAGGCACGTCGGTTGAGAATCAGCGCTGGGTCCATCGTGTGGACGCTTTGCGGCGGGTTCCTGCAGCCGTTCGCTTCCTCTCTTGTGAACCGCTCTTAGGTTCTCTTCAACTTGACCTGCAAGGCATTTCTTGGGTCATCGTCGGCGGGGAAAGCGGCGGCGGGGCACGCCCGATGCGGCCGGAATGGGCACGATCGATCCAAGGTCAATGCGCCGACGCCGGTGTAGCCTTCTTCTTCAAGCAGTGGGGAGCCCACAATGACGAGGGCCGACGAGTTGGCAAGGGCAAGGCTGGACGCACTCTTGATGGACGGGTGTGGAGTCAGTACCCCGTCAGGCCGGGAAAGTCACGAGAGTGTCATCCTTCAGAGTATTTTTCCTCCGGAGGTCCATCGGCGGATCACAAACCGCAGCCCCTTGTCGCTCCATCTCCCTGATGACCGACTTATAGTTGCGGGAGATAAAAGGGGTTCCGAGTTGGTGTTGATCAATCAGCCTGCGAACGGTGAGCGTCTGCCCTTTAAACCGACTGCGTAGCTCAGCGGGAAGGGAGAGCAGCGGCCGGTGCTCGTCGAAGTGCATCTGGCGCCCCGCCCATCGAGGGTAATACTCGAAGCGTGGCACTTCGTCCTGATCCAAGATTCCGTGCTTCGCCATAACATCCTTCATGATGCTGTAACCAAGCGGGTGTTTGGTCACGAAGCAAATATAGTGTGATGTGCGCTTGCCGTCCCTCACGAATCGGAAAGGGATGAGGTACCGATCTCCGTTCGGATTTATGGCTTCACCAAGGGCTCGAGTGATTCGAGTCTCCCTCTCCAAGGGGGACATTGCCGCCAGCTCGTCTTGGAGTAGTTGCAGCCGTTCCTCGCCGAAAAGGGCCTCCATGTGCACGTCCACAATCGGATTTGGCACTCCCATGTTTATCCGGTTGTAGTTGAAGAAGAATATGACTTCGCTCCCCCAATCTTTTAGTGCGGCTTGTACGAGTCGGAGAG
>JALOAP010000203.1 GCA_023228745.1 Dehalococcoidia bacterium
GAGGGAAAGGGTCAGGGTGTATAAGCGGCTGGGCTGCCGGGTAAGTGGTGGGCCAGTGGTGCGTAAGTGGTAGGTGCGGAAAATAAAAAGAATACGAAGGAGCGATTTTATGACAAACAAGGAATTGCAGGAGTTATTAAAAAAGTTACCAGATGATTTTCAAATTCGCATACGCGATGAAAACATTGGGCTTTACTTCCCTGTGAGAAAAGTTTTGAATCGACAAAATATTAAATGCATTCAAATTTATTACGACAAAGAATAATTCACATTAGCAGGAGTATTCCGCAGTAAAAACAAGATTCCAAAGAATAAAAAATAATATACAGGAGGCAAAGGTATGAATAACGTGAGTTTAGTAGGGAGATTGACAAAGGATCCTGAGATGAGGTACACGCAGGCGAATAACACTGCGGTGGCAGGATTTACACTGGCCGTGAATCGGCGCATCAAGCAGGATGGCCAGCCGGACGCAGATTTTATCCCAGTGGTTGCATGGCAGAAAACGGCGGAGTTCTGCAATAAATATTTTGCTAAAGGTCAGCGTGTCTGGGTGACAGGGCGTATCCAGACGAGAAATTGGGAAGACAATGAGGGCGTTAGGCATTATGTTACCGAGGTGGTTGCTGAGCGGGTTGGATTTGCTGACGGCAAGAAAGACAACAATGGCAACGGACAGGCAGCAGCTCCGGCACAAGAGCAGCAGGGAGGTAAGCCATCCAGCGCCAGTGCACCAAGCAGCCCGCCACCACAGGCGGGCGAGAAAATGCCATGGGAGTGATGATGTATGGATGAGAACGTTTTCAGGATCGAGTTGCAAAATGACTATGCTTTTAAAATAGTAATTGGTACGCCCGAAAGGATTGAGCTGCTTGAAGCGCTCAGGAAGAGCCATGCAACATATGAAAAATTACGATCTTGGTGGGAGAATGCGTCCCCGGAAGATCAGGAAAAGTATAGAAATCGCTATGAAAACCTAAGAGGTACAATCAGTGGTTTGGCATATTTGTGTAGCCTTGCTGGCTTTGACGACGATGAAATCAACAAGTATATCAACGTACCATTTTAAGGAGATGGCGTCATGGGTTTTGACAACATTCCCGAGGAATTGAAAAAGCTTAATAGGTGGGTTTGCTGGAAGCTGGTCGAGCGCGACGGCAAGCCCACAAAAATACCCATAAATTCAATTACCGGCGGCCAGGCAATGAGCAACAACCCGGATACCTGGGCAGACTACTGGACTGCGCACGACAAGATGGTGACTGAGAGATATACCGGTATTGGCTTTATGCTCGGTGACGGTATTGTCGGTGTGGATATAGATGAGTGTCGCAACCCGGAGAAGGGCAAGCTGACCGATTTAGCTAAGGACATCATTGGCATGCTGGACAGCTACACTGAGGCTAGTCCATCCGGTAACGGGATACATATAATTTGCCGGGGCAAGCTGCCGGAAGGACGTCGACGCAAAGACCCGGTCGAGATGTACGAGACCGGCCGCTATTTTGCCATGACCGGAAATGTGCTGGATGATGCCCACACTGACATTGAGGAACGGACAGAGCAGCTGGCAGCTGTGCATGAAAAGTATGTAAATATTAAAAAATCACGCAAAAATGATGCAAAAACATCAAAAAAAGCAGATAATTCACCTGTTTTTGTTGATGATGATAAGATAATTGAAATCGCTATGAACGCGAAAAACGGGGACCTGTTCGAGCAGCTGATGAACGGGAACTGGAAAGGGCGGTATGCAAGCCAGAGCGAGGCCGACATTGCGCTGTGCAATATGCTGGCATTCTATTGCCAGCGGGATGAGGCACAGATGCAGAGGCTTTTCCGGAGGTCAGGCCTGTACCGTCAGAAATGGGACGAGCGCCGCGGGGAGGCCGGGACATACGGAGAAATCACGATTGCCAGGGCGATTGCCGACTGCACTGAGACATACACGCCGCCGGCGCCGAAGAAGGCGAAAGCTAAGCACGAGGAGCCGCCGGAGATAGACCAGGGACTTGACCAGCTGGGAGAGCCTCCTCCGGAGCAGCTGCCGGAGTGGATTTTTGGGCCATATAACGACATGTGGAACGCGCAGCGGTTAGTTGATAGGTACAGTGACATCCTGAAATACGACGTTATGAAGGGTTGGCATATCTACGATGGCAAGGTCTGGCAGGAGGATACGCTCAGACAAATCCGAGGACTAGCTGATGATACTATAACCAATCTGTACAGGTATGAGCCACTAATTAGGCAGTACGACAAGCAGCATAAAACAAAGAAATACAAGGAGCTGTACAAGTGGCTGTGCTCAGCCAGGAACGCAGGAAAGAAGGATAATATGATAAGAGAAGCTGAGTCGATAAGCGGCATCGCCGCACTACCGGACTGGTTTGATAAGGACAAATTTCTGCTCAACTGCAGCAATGGGACGCTGGACCTTAGGACCGGCCAGCTGCGGCCGCATGATAAAAAGGATCTAATAACCAGGGTGCTAGATGTGCCATATGAGCCAGGCGCAAAGGCGGAGGCATGGGACAAATTTCTTGACCGCATATTTGAGGGAAATGCGGATCTGATTAAGTTTTTGCAGCGCGCCATCGGCTATACACTAACTGGATCCACAAGGGAGCAGTGCATATTTATATTGTACGGCACTGGTAAAAACGGTAAGTCAACTTTTATTGAGACCATCCGTACCATGCTGGGTGAGTATGTTCGCAAGGTGTCGGACAAAGTATTTACTGCCCGGGATTACAGCTACAACAGCATGGGCGAGGTGGCCAGGCTTCCGGGCGCCAGGATGTGCACCGCGGACGAGCCGAACGAGGGCGCAAGGCTGGAGGAAGGACTTGTTAAACAGATTACTGGCGGAGCTCCACTGATGGCGAAGCGGTTATACAGGGAGCCGTTTGAGTTTGCGCCAGAATTTAAGCTGTGGATGGAGGCTAACCATAAGCCGGTGATAAGAGGTACTGATATTGGTATATGGCGACGCATTATACTGATACCGTTTAATGCATTTATTACGGCTGAGGAGCAGGATGCCGACTTGCCGGCAAAGCTTATTGAGGAGCTGCCAGGTATACTAGCCTGGGCTGTGAAAGGATGTTCGGCCTGGCAAAAGGATGGATTGCAAGCACCGGATGAAGTCTTGGCCGCCACTGATCAGTACCGGACTGAGATGGATAATATGCAGGCATTTTTAGATGAGTGTGTAAGGACGAGCACTGGAGATACAGTCTTATCAGCTGACATGTACCGAGTGTATTCGTCCTGGTGCGGTGAAAACGGCCTCAGGGCAATTTCGTCCACAAGGTTTGGGCGAAAACTGCAAGAACGAGGATTTGAAAAAGACAGAACTAAGTTTGCAAGGTACTGGGCAAATATTAAGCTAACGGATGCTGGGTGGTCATTTATACACTTACGATACGAGGGTACGAGAGCGTATGAGCAAAACGAGCCAGAGTTTACCAATTATAAACAGGAGGAGCTGCCAGTGAAGTGGGAAGATTTGTAAAAAAGGTGACAGGTTGTGACAGGTTGGTGACAGGTTTGTTCAACCTGTCACCGCCTTAGAGCCTACTGGGTTACAGCTATTATTTTTACCCCTGGTGACAGGTTACTTCTTTAAACTATATAAAAAATAAAAAATATATAGAAATAGAGTATAAAAGCGTATTACTAAGAAAGTTATAAATCTACCCGTCATCCTGTCACCAATGGCCTAAAAAATATAGCTCAAACCCGCTTGACTGTAGGCCGGTGACAGGTTGGAGAACGTGTCACCTGAAAAAGACGAAAAAAACAGGCTCAAACACAGGTGGGAGTAAAGCGGTGACAGGTTGGGGAAAAAGGTGACAGGGGTGACAGGTTGGTCTGAAAAAATGGGTATTTTAGCCGGAGGTGGGAAAATGAGTATAGAAAATCCGTTTAGCATAAATACGGGCTGGAAAATTGACCCGGATAATCGACAAGACCGGGGCAATGGACCGGTAATAACCAGGCAAATGACCAAAGAGGAGAAAATCAAATACGGGATAGCCGTAGAAAGCGAGGAGAAGAGTATGAAAATTACAAAGGAGAATGTGAGGCAATTGGCAGCCAGCGGGATGAGCGCGCAAGACATTGTGGAGTATTTTAAACCATTGTACCCGAAGATGAAAGACACTCTAATCAAGGCGAAGGTTGCATTGTATCTGAGCGATAAACCAGGCGGCGGCAGACCTCTAAAAATAAAAGCAGTTCAAGAGCCTCTTGATGTGGAAGAAGAATCGAGCATCCAGGAAGTGGTTGCTGAGGTCAAAGAGGATGTCGCGAAGGCTGCAGCCGAAAGCGCTGACAGAATTACAATACGGCAAATTATTGAAGAATATGAAATACCAGAACCGGTACCTGATAATATCGAAAAACCTGTGCATTATACAGCCGGTGGGATTGAGACCATTAACTACATAAAGGTCAAGCTAACGCCGGAGCAGTTTGAAGGGTTCTGTATCGGATCGGTAATAAAGTATGTTTCCAGATATCGTTTCAAGGGAGGATTAGAGGATCTAAAGAAGGCAGCCTGGTACCTGAATAAGATTATCAGTATAAAGGAATCGGCATGATTTATCCATACCAAGGAAGAAGGGGACAAAATGGACAAGAGGGAACTTGAGCAGTTGAGGTATATCAAAAAAGAGATTGAATACACACAGAGGAGAGTAGACATGGCCGACGAGCTTGTCGAGAAATGGACCACATCAACTGTGGTTGAAGGTTCTCTTCCCTTCTTTCCCTACACTAAGCACAGAATCCGAGTACGTGGAATTGATATGGCAGGTTATGAACAGGAAGCAAAGAAGCTTCGCAGGAAATGGCGGGCCAAGCTGAGAAAGTTAACCAAGAAAATAGGAGAAGCGACAGAATACATTGAATCCATTGCAGACAGTGAGATGAGAATGTTATTAACATTGAGGTATGTGGAAGGGTTATCGTGGCAAAATATTGCACAGAAAATTGGGGTGCAAGGGGACGGAAGCGCGGAAAGAAAGCGGGTTGAGAGGTTTCTGAAACTTTCCTGATTTTCCCGAAAAATTTGTGTTATTATTATAGTGAAGAGTTATATGTTTTGCTATTTTACCAAGCCGCTCCAAGTTCGGGCGGCTTTCTAATTTGTGAGCATGCCTGGCGCCGGCGGAGATCATAACGACCTCCTGTCGGCGCTGGGGTTTTTATAAGGTGAATGATATGGCAACGCTGAAAGAGCAGGGATGGTATCATACGCCAGCACACAGGCGCTGGCGCAAGCTGGTGCTGCAGCGAGATAAGGTATGTCAGCACTGCAAGCGCAGGCCTGCGACAGAAGCGCATCACATCAAACCGTTGGAGGAGCATCCAGAATTTGCGCTGGACTTAGACAACGGACAAGGGTTGTGTTGGGATTGCCATGAGTTGACAAAAAATAAGAGCAGTAAAAAAATACCTTTAGGCGTGAGAGTGATTAAATCATAAAGCAAGAGGTGATGATGAATGCTAAAACTAGCATTTCCATATAAAGAGAAACTAAATCAAGCGTGGCAATCTATTGTCTTTAATGAAAAATATCAATTTTACAACGGTGGTAATTATTGGAGTTATGATGTCAAACTCGATGATAATTCTTGGGACAATATACAGATGGTCAGCGTTGATAAAGACGATAACGTGATAGGTTATTTTAATGTGTGTATTGATAGGATGTCTAATAAGGTTTCAAGTGTCGGCGCTATTAATTTCAAAGATAAAAATATAATTTTCTCAAAAGACTTTTATAAGTTTTTATCTGAGTTATTTACAAAGCACCGGTTTCGCAAGATCGAATGGTATGTCATAGTCGGCAATCCCGTGGAAAAAATGTACGACAAAATCATAGCGAAATATGGCGGAAGGATAGTTGGTATTAGGAGAGAGGCGACAATGACGCCTGATGGAATTCTTAGAGACGAAAAAGAATACGAGCTCTTCAAATGCGATTACGATTTGAAGGAATGAAGCATAACCCCCCCCTGCCTCGAAAGTTAGAGGCGGCTCTTAAATCAC
>JALOAP010000204.1 GCA_023228745.1 Dehalococcoidia bacterium
CCCGGGGATGTCCAGGTTGGTCACCGTCCCTGCGCTCACCTGCCGGGCGAGGAGGGCGAGCATGACCAGGACCGCGACAGCAACCACGAGCACCGGCCCACGCCGTCGCACAGCGAACGCGCCCCAGCGTTCCAAAAGGGTCTCGCCGGTATCCGTCACAACAGTACCTCCTTCTCGATGAGGTCAAGCGTGACGGTTGCGTACTGGTGGAGTCCCCGACTTTTGTCGGGTTTGGTCTGTCGCGGGCGTAAGCACCTACAATCACGTATATGCCCCCAGCGGAGAGCGCGACCAGGGCGCTCCAGACGAACCTCGCGCAGCTTCCGCTGTTTGCGCACCTCGACAGCGAGACGCTTGCACTTCTCGCAAGCGACAGCATCCGGCGGGAATTCGCCCCCGGCGAGACGGTGTTCCACGAAGGCGAGCCTGCCGCAGGGCTCTACGTACTCGAGACCGGGTGGGTCCGTGCATTCAAGATGTCGCCCCAGGGCCGGGAGCAGGTCCTCCAGTTCGTCGGTCCGGGCGAGCCGTTCAACACCGTCGCGATCTTCACGAATCTTCTCAGCCCCGCAACGGCAGTCGCGCTGGAGGCCAGCGTCGTCTGGGTGGTGCCGCGGGCGACTGTCCGGCGAATTCTCCGGGAGCGGCCAGAGTTCGCGGAACGGGTCCTCGAAAACATGGCCGAGCGCATGATCTATTTGGTTGGCCTCGTCGCCGACCTGTCGCTTCGGACGGTGAGTGCGCGGCTGGCCAGCTTGCTGCTGGAGCGAGCGGAAGATGGGGTGCTTTCGCGGCCGAAGTGGTTCACACACGCCGAACTGGCGGCCCGGCTGGGCACCGTGCCCGACGTTATCCAACGTGCTCTTGGCCGCCTGCAGTCGGAACGGGTCATCGATGTGAGCCGGCGAGAGATACGTATTTTGGACGAAGGACGGTTGCGCAGCCTCGCCGACTGACGCCAGTCACGCGAAGTAGCGGCGAAAGCCTTTCGAGCTCGCACGGAAACCGGCGGCTTCGTAGAAGCGGTGTGCACCCGTGCGGTGTTCCGCACTCTGGAGCTGGATCTTGTAGCAGCCGTGTTGCCGTGCAAGGCGCTCGGCCGCAACCATCAGTGCACGGCCCACGCCACGTCTCCGGACCGTCTCGTCGACCACCATGTTTTCGAGCTGCATCCAGGGGCGGCCCCCATGGGTGAGGTTCGGGACGATGACGAACGTGGCCGTCCCGGCGACGACACCATCGAGCTCGGCAACCACCAGGTGTACGTAGGGAGCAAGGAGGATCGCTTCGAGGGCGCCTATCGCATGGGCCGAAGCAGGACCGGGCGGCTGGTTTTCGAGCTGTGCATAGAGGACAAGGAGGCGCTGGAGATCGCCGACGGCGGCGGGTCGAATGGTGACCGCGCCGCCGTCGTTCGTCATTGCCGTGTACCCGTGCTCAGGCGGCCTTACCCGCCGCTTCGACCGCCTTCGCGGCCGCTTCACCGAGTTCCTTCGCACGCACCACCGGGAGGCCAGACTCCTCGAGGAGCTGTTCGCCTTCCGCCAGGTTGGTGCCCACCAGGCGCATCACGATGGGGACGTCGATCTTGATCTGCTTGTGCGCATCGATGACGCCCTGCGCGATGATGTCCACCCGTGCCATGCCGCCGAAGATATTCACGAGGATGGCCTTCACGGACGGGTCTTCGAGGATGACCTTGAGCGCGTTTACGACGCGCTGGGGGTCGTTCACGGTGCCGATGTCGAGGAAGTTCGCGGGGTCACCGCCGGCGAGCTTGATGGTGTCCATCGTCGCCATGGCAAGACCGGCGCCGTTTACGACGCAGCCGATGTTGCCTTCCAGCTTGATGAAGTTCGCGACGCCGAGATCCTGGGCGAGAACCTCGAGCGGGTCTTCCTCGTCCTTGTCGCGCAGCGCTTCGAGTTCCTTCTGGCGAAAGAGAGCGTTGTCGTCGATGGTGACCTTGGCATCGAGGGCGATGACGCGGCCATCGGTGGTGACGACGAGCGGGTTTACTTCGACCAGGCTGGCGTCGGTGGCGACGAAGGTGTCGTAGAGCCCCTCGAGCAGCTTCGAGAACTGGTTCGCCTGGTCGCCCGTGAACCCGAGCCGCGCGGCGAGGGTGCGGCCGATGTATGGCTCGAAGCCAGTGGCGGCGTCGACCGGCATCTTGACGATGGCATCCGGGTTGTTGGCCGCGACCACTTCGATCTCCTGGCCGCCTTCGGTGGAAGCCATGATCAGCGGGGCAGCCTCCGCGCCATCGATGATGATCGCGACGTAGTACTCCTTGGCGACGTCGGTCTGTTCGGCGACAAGCACGTTCTTCACGAGCTTGCCCTCAGGGCCGGTCTGGATGGAAACGAGGTGCTTGCCGAGGATTGCGGCAGCAGCCTGCTCGGCCTCTTCGGCGGTGTCGGCGAGGCGGACGCCGCCGACGCGCTCACCCTTCACCTGGCCGGAGTTGTTGGCCGGGTCGGTGGTCAGCTTTTCGAACATAGCGGCGGTCTCGCCGGCTTCGACAAGGCGGCCCTTGCCGCGGCCGCCGGCATGGATCTGTGCCTTCACGACAACCCGGCCGCCCAGTTCTTCGGCGATAGCCCGAGCTTCCGCGGGGGTGGAAGCGACACGCCCGCCAGGGACGGCTACGCCGTACTTGGCGATGAGGTCGCGGGCCTGATACTCATGCAACTTCACTGGTAGATGCTCCCGAACGATGTGCGGTGGAAGCGTACCAGTCATCGGGAACACGAGCGAGGCGGAGGAGAAGCCTGGAGCGCGGGACGGCATTCGAGGAGTGGTGCCCCCGGCAGGATTCGAACCTGCGGCCACCCGCTTAGGAGGCGGATGCTCTATCCCCTGAGCTACGGAGGCTCCGACCTCAAAAGGCTATCGAGCGAATTTACCCATGTCTATCGGCTGCGAGTCCAGCAAAGGCGCGAAAGGCCGCGCAGGGATACGATTTGCCCATGCTTACCGAAGCCCAAGCTATGACCCGCGACATGGCCCGCCGATTCGCGCAGGAACGGCTGTTGCCCACTGCCCCCGAGCGCGATAGGACGGCCCAGCCACCGCTCGACCTCCTCCGCGAAATGGGAGACCTCGGGCTCATGGGCATGTGTGTGCCCGAAGAGTGGGGCGGCGCGGGTACTGATTTTGTCTCGTACGTGCTGGCGATCGAGGAGATTGCAGCGGGCGATGGGGCCGTCTCGACCATTATGTCGGTCAACAACTCCCTCGTGTGCGCCTCGATCCTGAACTACGGGACGGAGGAGCAGAAGAAGCGATTCCTCGACCCACTTGCTCGTGGGCAGGCACTGGGGGCGTTCGCCCTCACCGAGCCCCAAGCCGGTTCGGACGCGGCAGCGCTCGAAGCACGTGCCGTGGACCGGGGTGACCACTTCGCCCTGACCGGAACGAAGCAGTTCATCACCTCCGGGTCGATCGCAACGCATGCCCTGGTCTTCGCAGTAACAGACCCGGAGCAGGGCAAGCGGGGCATCTCCGCATTCATCGTCGAGACGGACCAGCCGGGCTGGCAGATTGGGCGGATCGAAGAGAAGCTCGGCCAGCACTGCTCGGACACCGCGCAGGTCGTCCTGGACGAGGCGCGGGCCGGTGTGGACCAGATGCTGGGCGCCCGCGGCGATGGGTATCGCATTGCCCTCGCGAACCTCGAGGCGGGAAGGATCGGCATCGCCGCGCAGGCAGTGGGGATGGCGCGCGCGGCGCTGGAAGCTGCGGTGGACTATGCCCGCCAGCGCGAAACCTTCGGCAAGCCGATCATCCAGCACCAGGCGGTGGCCTTCCGGCTGGCAGACATGGCCACCCAGGTCGAGGCATCGCACCAGATGGTGCTGCACGCGGCGCGGCTGCGCGATGCCGGCCAGCCCTGCCTGAAGGAAGCGAGCATGGCGAAGCTGTTCGCCTCCGAAGCGGCCGAACGCGTCTGCTCCGACGCAATCCAGGTGCACGGCGGCTACGGCTACGTGGCCGACTTCCCGGTCGAGCGTATCTATCGCGACGTGCGCATCTGCCAGATCTACGAAGGCACGAGCGATATCCAGCGGATGGTCATCAGCCGGGCACTGGGCGCCGGGTAACGGCGCCCTGGCTGTTCGTTGCTAGCGGAAGCGGGCGATGATCTCGTCGCGAAAGCGATCCATCGCCTCACGCTTTGCGTCGGCGGTACGGCCGAGCGTGAAGTCGGGCACCACGAACTCGTCCACCCCTGCGTCGATGTACTCCTGCACCGTTGCGCGGACCTGTTCGGCAGTCCCGCCGAGGACCGGGCGCCCGCCGGCGCCAACTCGTTCGACGAATGCGGGGTCGTCGGAGAGTGCCAGGAGCGCGATGGCCGAACGTTGGATTTCGCGCGGGTTCCGGCCGAGTTCTTCGCAGTGCGTATCGAGGATGGTCATCTTATGTCGTAGGAGTGCGGGGTCGCCCCAGACG
This sequence comes from Dehalococcoidia bacterium, assembly GCA_023228745.1. Taxonomy (GTDB): domain Bacteria; phylum Chloroflexota; class Dehalococcoidia; order Tepidiformales; family Tepidiformaceae; genus JALOAP01. Next base: position 4,459 of record JALOAP010000204.1, read on the forward strand.
TTCCACTCCTGCGCGTACTTTGCCGCGATACGCAACGTCTTCTGTTCGCCCCCGCCCCCGATGAGCAGGGGAATTGGCCGCTGCACCGGCTTCGGCGCCAGCGGTGCATCCCGCAGCGTGTAGTGCTTCCCCTCGTAGTCCGACGTCTCGTTTGCGAAGAGGCGCGTGATCACCTCGCAGGCTTCTTCCAGCCGCCTAAGACGCCCACCAACGGAGTGGAACGGGATGCCGTAGGCGGTGTGTTCGTTCTCCTGCCAGCCCGCGCCGAGGCCGAGGACCAGGCGGCCACCGCTGATGATGTCAACGTTCGCCGCCATCTTCGCGAGCACGGCCGGGTGGCGGTAGGTGTTCCCCGTGACGAGCGGCCCGATACGCACCCGTGGGACGAGCGCCGCCAGGGCCGCAAGGGTCGTCCAGCACTCGCTTGTTGGGCCGCTCGTGTCTGCGGCGTTCGGCATGAAGTGGTCGGCGTACCACATACCATCCCAGCCGGTACGCTCGGCGTGCTGCGCAAGTGCGAGCGTGTCTTCCCAGGCGTTGTTCGGGCCGGGCCAGAAGCTGAATCGCATGAAATCCCCCGGTGTGTATTTGCGGGCGAAGTCTAGGGGATCGCGTGGCATCACCCACCTGACTCCAGCGGGAACGTGCGCGATACTCCGAAGATGACCCCCGCCTCCATCGACGACGTCCGCAAGGTCGCATATTTCCAGCAACTCGACGACGAGCGCGCAAAGCGATTCGCGCGGGAACTGGTGGTGCGCCAATACCGCCCGCGCGAACGGATCCTCACGGAAGGCGACCAGTGTGAGGGCTTCTTCCTGTTACGGAGCGGGCGGGCGCGAATCTTCCGGACCGGGCCCGAAGGCCGCGAGCAAATCCTCCGGCTCCTGCAGCCCGGGGACACGTTCGGCGAGGTGCCGGTCTTCGACGGCGAATCGAACCCGGCGAGCGTGGAGGCGATCGAGCCAGCGGAAGCGGTGCTGTTCCCCACGCACGCGGTGAATGCGCTCGTCGACGAGGACCCGCAGGTGGCGAAGGTGATGCTCCGGCACATCGCGCGGCGCCTGCGGGGCTTCACCGAACTGGTGGAACAGATCAGCCTCCAGACAGTCCAGAACCGCCTGGCTCGCTACCTGTATTTCGCGGCCCGTGAGGAAGGCATCGAGACCGAGGACGGCATCCGCATCCCGCGGTCGATCACCCAGCAGGACCTGGCGGCGCTCGTGGGCACCGTCCGGGAGGTGGTGGGGCGCACCCTCCGCGCGATGGAAGAGGAAGGGATCATCGAAGTGCGACGCAAGGAGTTCGTCGTGCGCGACATGGCAGCGTTGCGGCTGCTGCTCTAACGCGAGGGCACGAGGCCGAGGCGCTCCAGCGCTTCCTGGTCCGCCATCGCGGGATTCCACGCTGGCTCGTGCACCATCTCCACCTCAATCGCGTGGTCCGGGTAGCTGTAGGTCAACGCCCGGTCGACCATTTCCCAGATAGCCTCGCCCATGGGGCAGCTCGGCGAAGTCGTGGTCATGCGGATGCGGATGGAGTAGTCGTCGAACTCGATG
>JALOAP010000205.1 GCA_023228745.1 Dehalococcoidia bacterium
AGCTAAGTTTTCACATTCCCTTCTCAATCCATCCCTCTGCTTCTCCACCAACTCCATGGCATACCGCAGGGTTTTCAATTCATCTTCAAGATTCATTACCATTTTTCAACCTCCTAACTAAATTTCTTTTTCCATAATGGTGGCTGGGCATGCCACCCTTTATTGACTTCCAAGGAAATGCTCCAATACTCCGCCATCAATTTTTCTATTTGAACTGCCAATTCACGCATTTCAGGATTCAACGCTTTTCTCCAAGGCCCGCGATAGATATCCAAGCGTTGATCCAAAAGTTCTGCTTCATCTAGAATAGCCAGCATTCGTGCAGTATGAATGAATTTCATTTCCGCCTCCTGTTTCAGTCCCCCGGCGCGATGACGCCGTCTTTAATAAGCCCGACCAGGTCGTCAGCGTCGAGTTCAAACTCGTAGCCATCTTCGTGGTCATAATGAAAGAATGCCCCGCCGTCATAGGTGGCTTCCCGCAATTCTGCCTTACCCGGGCCGACAGGTTTCGCCCACCGCTCCATTTCAAACTCGGTTAAAATTATAATGTTGTCCAACGTGCCGATCATCTTCAAACCTGGTTTATGTAACTTATAAAAAGCTACAATGGGCGCCTTTGTCGCCCGTTGTTGTTTTAAGTACATTTCCTCCCTCTGATTGAATTTTTACCAAGCACCATTTACCGTTCCAGCAAATATGTTCATAACTGGTTCCGTTTTTTCCGGCATTTTAAATAATGGTTGATATTCCCACCATTCCGAACCGTCATATTCACCACGACACATCCTCGTCCTATCAGAAAAAACAATAATCAGATCACTCGCTACTTCATTTCCTCCATAACCATTATCATATTCCCGATCAGCTAATTCCCTGAATTTCTTCCAAGAACAGGAATACTTACCATCACTGGAACCTATGAATATGATATCACTTATTTTAAGACCGTTCTCTTTGATGGCTTCGATCGTTTCTGTTAACAAATTCATTTTCGTCTCCTCCTTACCACGCCCCGCCCGCTTTCACGATCAGGGCAATTTCTCCGGCCGGTCTTGGGCGCCAATGGAGATCGAAATCGATCTCCACAAAGCCGAACTTGAGATCCCGCAGTTCCGCAATCGAAATATAGCCCCACTCGGCATTCTGCAGGTCGCCGTTCAAGCAGGCGAAGCCGAATGCCAGGTCGTCCTCCGGGTCGTATTCGGTCAGGTACCAGTCACAACCGCCGATAAAGAGGTGGGCCCGGACCATTTTATCTTTCGTCGTCGGGCCGTCGGTCGAGCCGATTGCCGGCAACAGTTTCGCCAATTTTTCCTTTGTCGGTTCATTCCACATTTTGACCTCCCTTTTTTAAAATCCATGGTAAACAGGCAGATGGTGCCCGACGAAAATCAAGAGCACATGATAATCGTCCGGATCCTCAACCGCCCCGTCATCCGCCGCCAGGACCTGTTCCCGGGCGGCGAGCATCGCCTCTCCAATACCGTCGGCCTCGACGCAGGCCGTGTAGGTGTCCTTACCATACTCCTCAGCTATATAATCCGGCCGAAGCAAAACCACAGTGAATTTCCTTTTCATTCCAAACCCTCCTCAAGTCGCCATTCGCAATGGCCTTTCTCCCAAAAATCGGGATCATCCCAATATTCTCCGCCATCAGTATCTTCATAAATCTGATCTAACATCTAATCCAATTCAACCTCTGTCATGTCTGCTGGAACTTCTCTGGTGGTTACATATTCCAACCTGGTCAGGGCAGCCAAATAGAACGTCACTTTCTTTTTCATTTTCAACCTCCTTTTTACATTTGAGAAAGAATTACTGCCGTTGCAGCCCAGAGACTACCAATAACCACATCCCCGCTGCCATATGCAAGCGCCGCAATCAGAAGGGCAGCACAGGCAAAAGACAGCCGAACAATACTCTTATTCATTCCAAGCCTCCTTTCAATTTGAATTCCACGTGCCCGAGAGCCTCTTCGAGAACTCCAATCATCCCACGGACTTCCCAACGCTGCCCATAATCAATCCATAATGAGTCGTCGAGACCTTTAAAGAGCGTCTTCAGATACCACCGGCCGATCCCTCCATATGATCCGTCCTTGAACGGCTGCTGGAAGCTGACCAGGACGTCTTTCCCCTCGTCAATCAGGACCGCCCGGTACGGCTGCAGTTTGCACGGCTTCCCGTCCAGAACTCCTGTCAACGTCGATTTCAATACGATTTCCATTTTCAGTCCTCCCTTTCTTGTAAAATTTTTCTTTTCAATGCAAGGTTCCGTTCATCCCTAGCTATGAGTTTTAACAACTCCGCAGTAGATAAACTGCGATATTTAATGCTAGACACGCGGGCAGACACACAAGCCTTGCATTCGCGATAAACTATTTCCCCAGTGCGTCTTTTTATCCGACTGGGAGAAAACTCCGTGATCGGCTTCCACCCTTTACAGTTAGTGCATTGTTTGACCTCAACCTCAATTTTTAAGTCATGAGCCATTTTCAGGCACCCCTTTCCTTAATTTTATCCCGAATCATGATTGAAATTGTATCCCAGTTGATGCCATACTCAGCATCAAAATACCGATGCAGATCATAGGCAATCTCTGAGACTTCCTCTTCTATCAATTCAACCTCAAGAATTGATTCCGCATAGTCGCGGATATCATTCTTGCTCCAGAATATCGGAATAATCTCAAAATTATCCCTGCCATAATTCCGCCATTCTTCAAACGTCATTTCCTTTTCCATTTTCAGGCCTCCTCAAATTCCTCTTTAAATCGCACCACTTTATCAATGATATGCTCCAAGGCGAACCAGGCGTACCAGTTGAGCGGGTTATCCCTGTCCTTCTTCAGCGGCTCGCCGAGATCATCCTCGAGATCGTTGAGCGCCTGCAGAATCTCAACAAGATTCCGTTTTGCAAACGGTTCCGTCTCCGAATAATAGATGAACCCGCCGACGCCGGCCCCGGCGTCTCGGTAATCCATCGGATAAGCCCAGACCTCCTCCCAACTGGGGCTCATCTGCCGCATAACAGCCCGAAACAGCTTCTTCTCCTCATCTGAATTACAGGTTTCATCAATAACTTTCTTCATTGCCGGTACTCTCATGATAACCTCCCCTTTGATTTTACAGATCTTCAACGAACCTTTTCAACTTCCCACATTTCTTGCAGGTAAAAGTCTGGATATGCTTTCTGTTTCCATCAGCAAGCTGCCGAGGCAGAGTAAGTTTCTCTATCCCAACTTCGCGCAATGCTGCTATGGCTGCTTCAAATTTGCTTTTGGTAATTGTCTCCGAAACCAGCTCCCATTCATGTTTGCAAAACATTTTTATCTCCCATTTATCTGATTATCGTCACTCTCCGAAACGGCCGGCTATCCACTACCGGGCCGTCGGAACTCCTCTCATTGTGAAGTTGCAAATGAACCGGAATCCACCCGGTTGATTTTCCCACCTTGAATCGATACACCTCTCCGTCGGCATCTTCCACTTCCACCCGCCGGCCCTCCAGCCCGATGAGTTGAGGATGCAAATCCGATTTCGACCTCCAGCCGATGGCCTTATTCTTTTGTCTGGCAGCCTCGACCAAATCTCTGTACCAGTTATACATCTCCATTGAACCAACCTGAAAAAGAGCCTCCGGCAGGCCCATTTCCTCGGCCAATTTCCGGGCCCTCTCAGCGCAGACATCAAACCCAAGGCTAGAATATCCTCCTGCCTCCGGAATCGTATACAGACGCTGTTTCTTATCGATTTTCACTTTCATAATGACCCCCCTTCATACTTTTTTAACTCCGCCATGGTGATGACGTTCCCCCGATCGTCGAAAACGTCATCCTCACAGCAACTCGAAACGACAACGAGTTTCGAATCCCAACCCGTCGCACCCCAGTACTCGTAGTGCCCGACCCCAACGTCGATAACAATGACTTCACATTCGAAGCCGCAGTTCGCGCAGGTTCCTTTCATTTTTTGATCTCCTATCTCGTTTTGAACCTCTGAATTTGGGTCAATTTCTTATACCGGATGAAGACTTCACCGGTTTCCTGAGCCAGATCCGATTTATTGGCCGGCTTACCATCATACCGATGGCCGAATGACTGGATGATGAAATCCTTTCCAGCATCCCAGTCTGCCTGCACTTCCTTTTTCGATTTATAATCACGATTATATGCGGGAACTAAAGTAATCATCAGTTCCACCTCCTTCCCTTTTCCGGTTTGAAGACGATGAACTGGACGCACGGCTTCCCTTCCACCCACGTCGTCACTGCCTTGACCATTCTTCTTTTCTTGTCCTGGAAATAGCTGACATTTGTGACTTGTTTCTGTTTCATAATTGACCTCCCATTTAGTATAAATAAACGTCAATCACATCAATTTGCATATTCATGTATGGTTGATAGTGATCCTTTGCCTGCTCGATTGCATGTTCTTTATCTTCTGCCATACAGAGAAAAACCCAATCTGAATCCGGATCAGTTTCTTCTCTCAATCTAACCGCCCACTCCCTTAATTCTTTTTCTGGCATCTCTAATCCTCCTCTTCTCTGAATTTTTCCTCATAGCCGAGGGTGTTCTTAACAAACTCCTCAGCCTCCTGCCAATCCTCCGGCCCGCCGTCACTCGAAACCCGGATCGATTTCGGAGCATGATGCTGGGCGACGTCGTTGAGGATCAGTTTCCAGCTCTTCTTGGTGAACGTCGTTGTGTAGTAATAGTGCGTGTATCCCATGATGACCCCTGTTTGAGTTTTACTTTTACGGCCGGCAGATCCCGGCCTCAATCAATCGGCTTGCCATACGTCCATAACTGCCCTGCAATTGCCAGACGATGCCGCTATCAATGAGGTACTGGAACCCTTCGGCCAGCTCTTCCTCGGACTCGATCTCGCCCATTTCCCAGGCGATGCAAAATCCGACCACGTCGAAATCACGTTCAGTTTCCATTTTCTAATTCTCCTCTTTGAATTTGATCCGGATCGAGACGTACCAGTACATCTCGTTGTCCTCTTCTCTCAGGAACTTGGCCGGGACTTTGTCCGTGGCCCGAATTCCCCTTGGCCTTGACGGCAACAGCCGCTTGAGGGCGTTGACTTCGATGAAGGCAATCTGATAGGCCTGTTCGACGGCATCGTCATAGGCTTCTTTGGCGTTACTGCCCGCACCCGTGACGGCGACGTCGAACTCGGTGAACGTCGTGCCGCAGCCCGGGAAATACTGGGCATGGTCATAGCCGTGGTTCAGGACCTCGATCTTGACTGGTTTCAGTTTCATTTTTACCTCCTTTATCTGAGTAAATGTTGATAAGCACTCTCCCGCACTTCAAGGTGCATGGGGAAATAATCCGCAGCTATCGCCTCATAGGCTTCCATCGGCGTCGTATAGCCACGGGATACGGAATCGATCAGGTGAATGATACGGGTTTTATAGTCCCACGAGAATTTCTCCGGATTCCGATTCAGCATCCCGATCGATCTATCATACAATTCGTCGCTCACACGGCCCGAGATTACCGGATGCAGATCTTTCATCTCAGGTCCTCCCCCATTGCCTTCAGATATCTCTTGATTCGATCGACGTTGAACTTGTACAGTTTCCCGTTCACTGCGTTCTTGGCGATGATCGGGAACTTCGGGCTCCGGGGCTTGTAATCCGTCATGACGAATTCTTCACCGTCAAACGTCCTGAACGAGAACCCCCACTCCGGCAAGCCGGCGGCATGCCGAAAGGAATTGTACATGAGTTCCTCGGTCGATTGCCTGGCGCAGTCAGTGGGGGTAAATTTCAATTTCATCGTGAACGTCTTGCCGTCGAACGTGCCGCCGGCCGGCTCCATTTCGACTCCTTCCGGAATCCGGATCTGGTTCCGAATTTCGTCACTGAAATCCCGGCATACTGCCTTGGTGAGTTTTTTCGGTGCTTTCATTTTCTGATCCTCCTGTTGTTTAATATTTGACGAACAATGCCATCTGCATGAGCATCTG
>JALOAP010000206.1 GCA_023228745.1 Dehalococcoidia bacterium
TGCCTGCTTGTCGCTGGCGATCGTCTTCAGCACGGTCACCTCGATGCCCGGCTGGTCACGCGGCACGAGGAACGTGCTCAGGCGGCCGTCCGGCTTCCAGGCGACAACGTGCAGGTAGTCCGCGATGTGCGCGTCGGGGACGAAGAGCTTCGTGCCGTTCAGCACAAAGTCGTTGCCCTGCTGCGTGGCCTTCATCTCGATGCCTTCGCGGTCCCAGCGGCCGCTCGGCTCGGTGATGGCATAGGTGTGGATGTGGCTGCCGTCGGCGATCTTCGGCAGGTGCGCCTGCTTCTGCTCGTCGGTGCCGGCCAGGATCAGCTCTGCGGCGCAGACCTGGTTCGGGATGAACGGCCCCGGTACCAGGGCGCGACCGAACTCTTCCACAAGGACGCTAAGGTCGAGGAACGAGAAGCCGGCGCCGCCGTACTCCTCGGGGATCATGAGGCCCTGCCAACCAAGGTCGGCCGTCTTCTTCCAGAGCTCGGGGCTGTAGCCCTTCTCATCCTCTTCCATCGCCCGGACGTGCTCTTCCGGGCACTCCTTCTCGAGGAATTCGCGGGCCGAATTCTTCAGCAGTTCCTGTTCTTCGCTGAGGCCGAGATCCATGCGGCTTCTGTCCCTTTCACATTCGACTGAGTTTCACCGGCACGTCGGGCCGGGGACTGCACTTCGCAGTCTGGCTGCGCGCGGGAATATAGCACGATACGTCCGCTTGAGCGAACCAGCGCGCCCCCCGCTCAGCAATTCACCGGGAGAATTTACTGATCGGTAGGGATTTCGCTGAAAAGCTCGGTTAACTGCGCCATCAAAGACGGATCGTCCGGTGGCGGAGGATACTCCGCCGGGAGCCACACGCCGGGCCATTGCGGGCGCACCGGCCCCCGGATCTGCGGCGCATCCACCTTGAGGACACCCTCCGGTTTGTCGCCCGATGACGCGTCTCGTAAAGCCTCGGCGACGCGCACCGCCTGCTCGTTTTGCGTCGAAGCACCGCGTGTCACACTCAGTATCCACTGCGAGCTGACATCTGCCTCGATCGCCAGCCGCGGCGCGTGTTCGTCCACACTTTCCGCGAGCGGCGCCTCCACACGTACCGAAACGTGGACCGTCCCGGGCCGCGGGCCCGACTTCATCACCAATCGGCCAGCCTGGCCCTGGTAATCGAACGGCAACGTGAATTTCCGGGGCTCCGAGCCGTCTGTCTCGGCGCCGAGACGCGACGCCTCTCGCCCCAGTTCCACTTGCTGCGCCCGCGCCGCAACCTGGCGCTGATAGTCGACAGCGAGGAGAAGCGCCTGGCGTTCCTCGCCCCTTCCGTTCACTCCATGAATAGGAACAACTTCCATGTGCAGGTCCTCTCTCAGAGCATCGGGAATGTGAAGTGCTCCCCTAGGGGCGAACGGGAGGCCACGCGGTGGCTGACCGGGAACATCCCGGGGCGCGAAGCGCGGAGACCGCCCGTTTGAGTCTTCATCACGTCGATGACGTGGCCTGCAGCCCCACGACGGCGATTCCCAACAGCACGAGAAAGCCTACGCGGCTCACTGTCACTGGTTCATCGAAGAGGATCACCCCGAGGACGGCCGCACCCACCGCACCCATACCCACAAAGACGGCGTAGGCAGTGCCGATCGGCAACGTCCGCGCCGCCACGGAGAGCAAGACCATGCTCACGATGATGGCCGCCACGCTCAGTGCACTCGGGATCGGCTTGGTGAACCCGTCCGCATACTTGAGGCTGATTGCCCAGGCGACTTCGATCAGCCCCGCCACGAAAAGGATTGCCCACGCCAAAGGCGCACCTCCATTACAGAAATGGTGATGCGTCGTCTTGTCCTACCGGGTACGGCGCACGTCTCGTCCGGGGCGGGCATCACGAGCCGCCTGCTTCAGCCTAGCAAACCCGGAGGCGGCCCCTTACCGCTGGCGCTGGACGAACCGCCCGATGCGTTCCAGTGCGCGCTCGATCTGCTCGTAGCCGCTCGCGTAGCACGCCCGCACGAACCCCTCGCCGCAGTCGCCGAACGCGTTCCCCGGGACCACGGCCACACGCTCCTCCTCCAGCAGGCGCTCGCTGAAGGTCACGCTGTCGAGGCCCGTCACCTTCACCTCCGGGAAGCTGTAGAAGGCGCCGCGGGGCTCGAAAGTCGGGAGCCCGATGGCCCGGAAACCATCCACGATGAGCCGCCGTCGCCGGTCGTACTCCGCGATCATCTCCTGTACGAACGCCTCTCCCTCGTCGAGCGCCGCGATGCCCGCATACTGCGCCGCGGTGGGCGCCGACATCATGACGTACTGGTGCACCTTCATAATCGCCTCGGCGAGCGGCCCCGGAGCGGCCACCCAACCGAGCCGCCAACCGGTCATGGCGTACGCCTTCGAAAAGCCACCCAGCAGCACCGTCCGTCCGTGCATGCCCGGCAGCGCAGCAAAGCAGGTGTGTTCGCCTACGTACGTCATCCGGTCGTAGAGTTCGTCGCTGATCACCGCAAGGTCGTGCTTCGCCGCCACTTCGCCGACAGCAACGAGGTCCTCGCGGCCCATCGTTGCCCCCGTGGGGTTGGAGGGATAGCCGAGTATCAGCGCCTTCGTCCGCGGTGTGATCGCCGCCTCGACATCGCCGGGAAGCATCCGGAAATCGTTGGCGGCGTAAGTCGGCACGGCCACATAACATCCGCCCGCCATCAGCGTCGCCGGTGCATAGGCGACGTAGCTGGGGTCCGCACAAAGCACTTCGTCGCCGGGATCGAGCAGCGCCCGCAGCGTCACATCCAGGGCTTCGCTCGACCCGCTCGTGATGATGATCTCGTTCCGCGGGTCGTACCGGACGCCATACAGCCGCTCGAGGTGCGCACTCAGCTTCTCGCGCAGCTCAGGCAGCCCATAGTTGGAGGTGTAGTGCGTTTCGCCGCGCTCGATGCTCTCGATGGCCGCCCGCCGGAACGGCTCCGGGGTCACATAATCCGGTTCCCCGACGCCGAGCGAAATGACATCGTCGATCGTGCTCAACAGGTCGAAGAATTTGCGGATGCCGCTCGCCGGCACGGTCTGCATCCGGCGGGAGATAAAACGGGCAGGGTCCTCCAGGGATCCCTTCAGCGTCATGGCGTGCTCCTGTCCCCCCGTCGGCAGCCACGAAAACGGCCGCCTCTGAGGCGGCCTTTACAGTGATCTAGGATCTAGCGCGAAGTCTTCGACCGCCTCCGTCTACCCGCGCGCATGCGCTGCAGCCGCCGCAGCAGCGGCGATTGCGGGAACGGCGGTCGCGGAGAGGATCATCGTCCATAACTCTCTCGGCTCATCCCCCTAACGTCAATAGAGCTGTTACCCCTGCCCTGACCGCTGCACCCCGGTAGGATAGGGCCACTTCGAATGGGGACCATGCCGTGCCACCCTCTGACCTGACTCGCCTTTCCGTCACCGAACTCAGCGCGCACATCCGCGCCAAGGAAGTCTCGCCCGTCGAGGTCACCGACGCCTACCTCGACCGTATCGAACGGCTGGATGACCGGGTGAACGCGTACATCACCGTCACCGCCGGCCGCGCCCGCGAAGACGCCCGGCGCGCTGCCGATGAGATCGCCCGCGGAGAATACCGCGGCCCGCTCCACGGCATCCCCGTGGCCCTGAAGGACCTGTTCGCCACCGCCGGCATTCGCACCACCGCAGGGTCGAAGATTCTCGAGGATTGGGTGCCAACGGAGGATTCCGCGCCAGCACGCCGACTGCGCGAAGCAGGGAGTGTCCTCCTCGGAAAGCTGAATACGCATGAGTTCGCCGCGGGCTTCACCACCACCAACGACTGGTATGGCCCAACGCGCAACCCGTGGGATCTCGATCGCATCCCCGGCGGCTCCAGCGGTGGTTCGGGGGCAGCGATCGCCGCACGCCTGGCCGCGGCGACGCTAGGGACCGACACCGGCGGCAGTATCCGCGTCCCTGCCGCCTTCTGCGGTTGTGTCGGACTGAAGCCCACCTACGGTCGCGTCAGCAAGGCCGGCGTTGTACCGCTCTCCTACCAGTTCGATCACCCCGGTCCGATCGTCCAGACCGTCCGCGATGCCGCCCTCGTGATGGAGGCGATCGAAGGCTACGACCCACACGATGCCAACTCGGTGCCCGTTCCCGTGGGCGACTATTCCGGTATTGAAGCCGGCCTCGCGGGCTTGCGCATCGGTCTTCCCACGAACTACTTCTTCGACCTTGTCGAACCTGAGGTGCTCATCGCCGTGATGGCCGCGGTCGATCAGCTCCGTGACCTCGGCGCCGAAGTGCGCGAAGTGGAAATACCGCACAGCGACGGGCTGGTCCCCGCCTGGAGTTCCATCGTGAACGCCGAGGTCATCCAGTATCACGCGCCGGAATTCGCGAAGCGTCCGCAAGACTTCGGCCCCGGGCTTGCGTCCTGGCTCAGCCTGCCCGTCCCGGGCGGTGCCTCCATTGCCGCTTCGTTCCGCCAGGTGTACGCCTTCACCGAAGGCCTTCGTACGCTCCTTGAAGACGTCGACGTGCTCGTTACGCCCGCGACCCCCATCCCGGCACCGCGCATCGGCCTCGAGCGGTATGAGATCGACGGCGTCGAACATAACCCGGTCTCGGCCATCGGCCGGTACATGGTTCCGTTCAACGCGTCACGATTGCCAGCGCTGGTCCTTCCGTGTGGATTCACCGAAGCCGGGCTCCCGATCTCCCTGCAGTTCGCGGGGCGTCCCTTCGACGAAACGACACTGCTCCGCGCCGGTCTCGCGTACGAACAGGCGAACGACTGGCATACGCGTCGCCCGGAGCTCGACTGAAGGCCTCCGGGCCAAGCAGCAGCGGAATCAGCGGGCGTGAGCTACGATCCGGCCCATGACGCGCGAAGAGATCCTTCGGCTGACTGACCTGACGAGCTGCGGCGGCTGAGCATCGAAAGCGGGCCCCGAGGCCCTGGCGCAGGTCCTGTCGCCACTCGCCGAGCTCTTCAACGCCAACCAACACCCGCAGGTGCTGGTTGGCCTCGGCGTGCCCGACGACGCCGCTGTCCTGCGCATCAACCGCACCACCGCCGTCGTCTCCACCCTCGACTTCTTCGCACCCGTCGTCGATGACCCGTTCGAGTACGGCGCCATTGCCGCGGCCAACGCCATGTCCGACGTATTCGCCATGGGCGGCGAGGTTGTTCTCGCGCTCAACATCGCCGCGTTCCCACAGGATCTCCCGCCCGGCGTGCAGACCGAGATCCTGCGCGGCGGTGCTGCCAAGGTGAGCGAAGCCGGTGGCGTCGTTGCCGGCGGGCATACCGTTTGGGACGCCGAGCCGAAGTACGGCATGAGCGTCCTCGGGCTCGTCCACCCGAACCGTATCCTGACCAAGTCGGCGCTTCGCCCGGGCGATATCCTCTACCTCACCAAGCCACTGGGGACGGGCACCCTGCTTTCCGCTGCGAAGCAGGACAGAGCCGAGGACGCCTGGATCGGCAGCGCGACCGAGTCGATGCTCCGGCTCAACCGCCACGCCTCACATCTCGTACGCGAATCGCGCCTGCGCGCCGCCACGGACGTCAGCGGCTTCGGTCTGCTCGGCCATCTCTGGGAAATGCTCACGCGGTCCGGCGTCGCCGCCCAAGTCGAGGCGGAGAAGGTCCCGCTGCTTCCCGGCGCACGCAACTGTTCCTCCCTCGGGATAGAGACTGGCGGCGGCCAACGTAACCGCTCCTGGGTCGGAGAGAACGCCGCAATCACTGCCGCCGTGGACTCGACGGTGAGCGCGCTGCTTTTCGACCCGCAGACCTCCGGCGGCCTGCTCTTCGGTTGCCCGGAGAGGCGTGCCCCGGCGCTGGAAGCGGCGTTCACTCACGACGAGGAGCCGCTCTGGCGCATCGGCAACGTGTACGCCGGCGACCCCCGGATCGTTGTGCGGTAAAGGAGCTGAAACGCCCCCGGTAAGAGCAGCAGACGGGGCCTTCGACC
>JALOAP010000207.1 GCA_023228745.1 Dehalococcoidia bacterium
GCGAGCCCTCGTAGCCATGACGATCACGCCGGCATCGATCGCGTCGGCGACGGAGACGATCTTGTCGGCAGGCTTTCGTGACCACTCGGTGCGGACGAGGACCGGCGTCCCGGCGAATTCGGTTTCGGCGAGCGCCTGGAGCTCGGCACAGGTCTCGAGGTTGACCCGCTCCATCGCCTCGCCGTGGCTTTCGACGAGGCGCGGCTTCACCGGGGCGATAACCGGGCCGATACTCCCGGCGGGCATGGCCGGGACGAGGTCGACTTCGCGGTCGGCGGAGCCGCGCACCTGGCGCGGATCGAGGACCGTCATGAGGTGGAGCTCAGCGTCGGGGGCGGCGGCGAGCAGCTTGCGGACCGCCGGGACGGCGATCTCCTTGAGGTCAGAACGGTCGAGCGGAACGAGGACCTTCATTGCTCTGCTCCCTGGCGCTGGTTGCACCCTCTGGGGCGACACAGGCCGCCCCGACTAGGCCTCCGCCCCGGCCGGGATGATGAGGAGTGGACGGTGGATACTGTGGACGACACGGTCGGTGACGCTGCCCAGCGCGAGCCTCCGCGCAAGGCCCTTCCCGCTCGAGGCCATCACCACGAGCCCGGCATCAAGCCTGTGCGCGACCTCCACAATGGCGTTCGCCGCTTCGGCGTAGACGACGAATGATTCCTCACCGGGCTGGACAATTTCGGCGAGGTATTCGCGGGCGGCGGTTTCGAGAGTGTAGGCGTAGTCGGCAGGGTAATAGGCGAACTCGATCCCAACGGTCGGGGGGACGTGGTAGGCCTGCAGCAGCACCACCTTCGCATTAATCCCCTTTGCGAAGTCGCGTGCGTACTGAAGGGCGGTCTCGGCTGCTTCACTCCCATCGAGCGCGACCAGCACGGGGCGTTCCTGGGAAGGACCGACCGCTTTGTAGGCTGTGCCTGGCGCCACGAAAATGGGCACTTGTGCGCCGCGGATGACCTTATCGGCGACGCTCCCGATGATGTTCGCGCGGAACCCTCCGCGGCCGTGCGTGGCGATAACGATGGCGGCGGCATGTTCCGCGGCGGCGAGGATGCGCGTGGCCGGCGAACCATGGTCGACGTCGATTCGCGCACGGTCCAACGAGATACCACAGTCGCGAAGCGCCTTCTCGCCATACTCCCGGAACAGTTCGCGTGCGCGGTCGACATCCGTGCTCGTCAACTCGCCCTCATAGTCACTCACGATGTGCAACAGCCGCACCGGGCGGTCGAGTGCACCTACGACGGTGGCAGCCAGTGGAAGGGCATTTTCCGCAAGCGAAGAGCCATCGAGCGGGATGAGGAGCTCGCCATCAATCCACATATATCAACCTCCCCGGGGCTAGATCACCCGGACTGAGAGTCTCCCACATGATGGCCTCGGGACACGACCATTCGGACGCAGCGAGAGGGCCGAGAGTCTACACCTTTACGCAGGCACGGCGCAGCCAACGCGGATATCAAGGGGGCACCCCGGTACGGCCAGAGGGCCGAACACGGGGGGCCGAACGGCGGGCCCGGCGGAAGGCCACGGGTGGTATGAATGGGGTATGAAAACGAAGTACGGTCAGGTTTCCACGCGAGGCTGGCCGGGCGCCAACGGGGCCGAGCCGTTCGAGCTTCGCCCTGTAAACGAGTCCGACGCCCAGGTGGTACAGGAGCTGGCGTCGGATGGCGTGCTCGTTTATCAACCACGGTGCCCGGCCGGCAAGACCGCGCTCGCCGAGTTCCGCGCGGGCCAACAGCCGGCAATCCTCGGCAAGGATCGACACGACGAGATTGTCGGCATGGCCTGGCTCGGGCCGAGCGAAGGAAAGCGGGCAGCATTCGGGATGGTTGTCCGCCCGGGACACAACACGCGCGAGCTGGTTGTGCCGCTGCTCCGCAGTCTCGTGGCAGAGGCGCGGCGCCTGCGCCACTCCGAGCTCACAACCTGCGTCACTCCGGGTGTGCCAGACCCTATCAGCGATTTGCGGGAGGGTGGCCTGCGCGTGGTGTCCGCGTTCACGACCGGAGGTGTCAGCGATGTCCGACTCGCTCTCAATTGAGGTGCGGTTCTCGGTATACGAGCACCAGCCACTGCGGGAGCTTTCAGTGGGAGAATGCGACGTCCTGCTGCGACGACACCGTGTCGGCCGGGTTGGTATCCGCAATGCAGAGGGGGTGTACGTCGTCCCGATCTCGTTCGCGTACGCGCACGGCCACATCTACGCGCACGCAGCGCCCGGGCGGAAGCTCGCGTTGATGCGCCGATGGCCGCACGTGGCATTCCAGATCGATGAACTCGAGAGCCTGAGCCAGTGGCGAAGTGTCCTGGTCCAGGGGAAGTTCGAGGAGATCACGGACGAGGCAGAGAAGCAGGAGGCTCGGCTCATCCTCGTGGCTGCATTCGGAGGGAGTCTCATGCAGCTAACGGCCGGGCATGGCCACCGCGTATCGCTCGCAGATGCGATCCTCTTCCGCATCCGGCCAGAGGAGATCACCGGGCGAGCACAGGGGTACTGAGCCCGGAGGCTCACGTTAGCGGCCGCATCCGGCGCTCCGGCATTCGACTTTATCGCCGTGCTCGCCCAACCTAACCGACATGCGTTTCGCTGTCGGCGCGCTGTTATTCGCGCTCGCGTTATCTGTTGCGGGGTGTTCCGACGACGGGAGCGCCGCACAGGTGACTTTCGAACCCGTCATCGAAACGCCACCGCCGGTGTCTGCGACCCCGACGGCGACGTCCACGCCGATCCCACCGCCGGAACTGGTCCTCTCGGCGACGACCATCCCGCAGGCGGGCGCGATCCTGGTATCGCTCGTGGGGACGGTGACGTCGGGGGAAGTGACATTCCTCGGCCGGACCCAGCAGCTCTACCAGGGGAGTCAGAGCATCTACGCCTTCGTCGGCGTTGCCCCGGACGACCCGCCGGGGCCCCAGCAACTGCGCGTGGAGTTCGTCCTGCCCAATGGGACACGCGGCGTGCTAACGCAGCCGATCGATGTCCTGGCACGCGAGTGGACGCTGGATGAGATCGAAGTCCCCGAGGACCGGACCGGTCTCCTCGGGCCGGGTGTGGCGGAAGTGGAGAGCGCGATCATCGAGGCGGTGTACGCGGGCCAAACACCCGAGAAGCTCTGGACCAACGGCTGGCTCATCCCCACCGACGGCGCGATCACCACGCAATTCGGCGAACAACGTGCATACAACGGTGCGCCACCATCGGGGCATCACACGGGCGTGGACATCGGCGCGGACGAAGGAACGCCAGTGGTGGCGACGAACAGCGGCCGGGTAGTGCTTGTTCGGGAGCTGTCCCTGCACGGAAACATGATCATCGTGGATCACGGGGGCGGCGTATTTTCGGGGTATTCGCATCTCAGTGGCTTCGCGGTTTCTGAGGGCCAGCTGGTGGCGGCAGGCGACCTGCTGGGCTACGTGGGGAACACGGGGCTTTCGACCGGGGCGCACCTCCACTGGGAGATGTACGTTGGGGGCGTGGGCGTCGACGCGCTGCGCTTCGTCGACGGTTCGAACGGGTTCTAGTCAACATCTCTTGCGGTGTTCGAAAGCACCGGTTGAAGCAGTATGCGTGCGCCCATGACGAGGTTGACGCTGGAGATGTCCGACGAGGAAGCGCGGGCGATCCGTGAAGCTGCTGCACGCAACGGGCGGAGCGTGGAAGAGATTGCGGCAGCCCTCCTCAGGGATTTCGCGAAGTCCCAGGCAGAAGGTAACCCCCGGATCGAAACTTCGAGAGCTTCGGCGTGTTCGAGGGGGATGGCACATCCATCGCGGATGTAGAGGAAGAGCTAATGCAGGGAGCGGGACATGGTCGCCGGGCGTTCCGGGTGGAGTGCCTCACGGACGAGGAGTACGCGCTGCTGGCGCAGTTGCAGCGCCGCTACGCAGACCTCGCGCCGGGACTTGCGGACCTCTCGGTCGTGGCGCTGGCGCATCGATTTGGAACCGACCGCATCCTTACGTTCGACCAGCGGCACTTCCGGACAATGCACAGCGCGGATAACCGTCCCTTTCGGCTCCTGCCGGTCGACGCCTGAACGGTCGGCCAGCCCATGCTACAATCCGATGCCTATGGCTCGTTTGGGCACACTTGCACCGGTGATACATCCCCCGCGGCAATCCCGCGGGGCTGCGATTTGACGTCGCCTTTCTCCTCTTCGCTTCCCCATTCTTCTCCCTGACTTATCTTCGTCTCACTAGAGAAAGGTGTATTCCGCCATGGCCACTGATCGCGTTCAGCTCTACGACACAACTCTCCGCGATGGTTCGCAGATGGAGGGCATTTCGCTCTCCGTCGAGGACAAGATCCGCATCACGAAGAAGCTCGACGAGCTCGGGATCGAGTGGATCGAAGGCGGATTCCCCGGTTCGAACCCGAAGGACGCTGAGTATTTCCGGCGACTGCGGGACGTAAAACTGAAGAATGCACAGGTCTCGGCCTTCGGCGGAACGCGCAAGCCCAACCTGACGTGTGAGACGGACGCCAACATCCAGAGCCTGGTTGCGGCCGAGACACCGGGCGTGACGCTCGTAGGCAAGGCGAGCATGTACCAGGTGCGGTCGGTGCTTGAGACGAGCCCGGAAGAGAACTTGTCGATGATTTCCGAGACAGTGCGCTACTTCAAGGCGATGGGGAAGAGCGTCTTCTTCGACGCCGAGCACTTCTTCGACGGCTTCCTCGATGACCCGGACTACTCCCTCCAGTGCCTCTCGACGGCACTTCGCGCGGGGGCGGACGTGCTCGTTTTGTGCGACACCAACGGTGGCATGACGACCTTCCAGACGCTGCGCGCCATCGAGGCGGTGCAACACCGCATGGCGGATGCGCGGCTCGGCATCCACTGCCACAACGACGCGGGGCTTGCAGTCGCGAACTCGCTGGCAGCGGTGGAGGCCGGCGTCTACCAGGTGCAGGGCTGCGTGAACGGCTACGGCGAGCGTGCCGGCAATGCGGACCTCCTCACGGTGCTCGCCAACCTGAAGCTGAAGATGGGCATCGATGTCGTAGATGACGAACAGCTGACCCGGCTCACGGAGGTCGCGAACTACGTCAGCGAACTGGCGAACATGGTCCCGAACCCGCAGGCGCCGTACGTGGGCGCAAGCGCCTTTGCACACAAGGCTGGCTACCACGTCGCCGGGATCATGAAAGACGAGATGGCGTACCAGCACATCGACCCGGTGCTCGTGGGGAACGAGAGCCGCGTCCTGGTGAGTGAGCTTTCCGGCCAGCGCAACCTGCTCATGAAGCTCGAAGAACGGGGCATCGACTACCCCTTCAGCCAGGACGAGATCAAGAAGCTCCTTGAGACCGTGAAGGAGAAGGAGAGCCAGGGGTACCAGTACGAAGGCGCCGAGGCGAGCTTCGAGCTCCTGGTGCGACGGAGCCTGCCACACTACAAGCCGCCGTTCGAGCTCGAGGACTTTGTCATCGTCGAGCGGCGCCGCTCGGCGCACGAGCGCACGGAGCTAAACGAGATGCTGGCCGAGGCGATGGTGAAGCTGCAGATCGATGGCGAACTGCACCACACCGCAGCCGAAGGCAACGGCCCTGTGAACGCGCTCGATGCGGCCGCGCGCAAAGCCCTCATCGCGTGCTACCCCCACCTCAACCAGGTGAAACTGGTCGACTACAAGGTGCGCATCCTCGATAGCCAGTCAGCGACGGGAGCACGCGTACGGGTGCTCATCGAAAGCACGGACGGGACACGCTACTGGACCACCGTTGGGAGCTCGACGGACATCATCGAAGCTTCGTGGCTGGCGTTGGCGGACGCGCTCGAGTACGCGCTGTCGGAGTAGCGGCCGGCGACCGCCAGGCAAGTGGATCCGGACGAGAACTTCGCCCTCGCGACGGACGGGAGGGGCAGCTTCGCCCCCTCCGGTCAGGTTGGCGCGCGCCTGCGGGGATGGTCCGGTCGAACGAGCCG
>JALOAP010000209.1 GCA_023228745.1 Dehalococcoidia bacterium
GACCTGCGCATCACCGTATCACCCGCAGATATCGGGCCGTCGCAGGCGCTCGTCGAAACGACCTGGTCCGGCCGCCAGGAGCTCGCCAGCTACGACGCCACGCGCCAATCGCTGCTCGATACGCTGGCCGCACACCCCGAGCAGGTCGTTCCCGGCTCGGTCCAGGTGTTCGACATGGAAGTCGTGCGCGATACCAAGGACACCGCCTTTAAGTTCAGCCTCGGTGCGGCCACCGCACTCTTCGGCGGCCTCATCGTTGGTGGCTTCATGATCGGCGCCGGCCTCGCTGCGGTTGGAGGCGAAGAGACCGTCATCGCGGGTCCCGGCGGCAATGGCGGCGGCGGTCCGGCTGCGCCCGACCCCTACACCATCGAGGCGCTCGATGGCCCGTTCCGATTCTCTACCGGGAGGCTCGTGGCGCCCCCGGACACTGAAGTGACTTTCACCCTGGTCAACAACGGCCAGGCCAAGCACAACATTAGCTTCTATACCAGTGACCCGGCCGCCGGTGGTGAACTCATCCACCAGGGCACCATCATCGATGGCGGTGGCACAACAAGTGCCGAGACCTTCACCACCCCGGGAGTTGGCGAGTACTTCTTCCACTGCGACCTCCACCCGGACACCATGAAGGGTGTGTTCGCGGTCGAAGAAGGAGCACCGCCACCAGGAGGTGGAGGCGGCGGTGCAGACGGTGGCGGCGCCGCTGAAGGCACGGTCGTCACGGCGAACAACATGAAGTTCGACACCAACCGCATCGAAGCCACTGCCGGCGAGGAGTTCACCCTCACGTTCGAGAACAAGGACAGCGTGATGCACAACATCAGCTTCTACACCGACTCGTCGGCGTCCGAGATTCTCGCACCCGGAGCAGAGGGCGAAATCATCCGGTCGGACGAGTCCGCCACGATGACCTTCACCCCGCCCGCTCCCGGCACATACTTCTTCCACTGCGACCTCCACCCGGACATGAAGGGCGACTTCGTCGTCAACTAAGGCGAAACCCGGAACTACAGCAAAGGGGCCCACCTGGTGTGGGCCCCTTGCTCATTGACTGCAACGTTGGCATCGACGTCGCGCACCTCGATGACACAGGGCTGGACGGCGCCCCGGGCAAGCCGGGGCTATTCGAAGGCGCCGTCCGCCAGGAGTTCGATGAACTCCTCCTCTTCGAGTCCCAACAGCTCGCAGTAGACGTACTCGTTGTCCTCGCCCAAGCACGGTGCGGCCTTGGAGAGGCGCCCCGGTGTCTTCGACAGCCGGAATGCCGGCCCGTCGTAGGCGCGCTCGCCCATAACGGGGTGCTGCAGCTTCCAGTAGTGTCCACGGTGGGCCAGCTGCGGATCCTGGTGCATCGCCTCCGGCGACTGCACCACGCCCGCAGGTACTCCAAATGACTGGAAGTGCGCCACGACCCCCTCGGTCGTGAACTGCTGTATCGGCGGCAAGTCCGGGCCATCAGGATCGACTGGGCGCGGTCGCGCCGGGTCGACCGTGTGGTCATCCAGCCACGCCTGCAAGTGCCGGTCGATCTCCTTCTGGTTCTCCAGCCGCGACCACTTCCGGCGCATGCGCTCCAAGTCGCACCAGTCGGGTCGGCCAAGCGCAGCGCGAAAACCCTCCCACTCCTTCTCCGTGAAACAAGCCAGCACCATGTATCGCCCATCCTGGCAGCGGTAGCACCCGTGCGGAGCCGCCTCCGGGTCGCGATTGGCCATGCGCGTTTGCTCGTGGCCGTTCACCGTCCAATCCAACACTGCAGTCCCGAGGCCGTGCACTGCCGCTTCGAACTGCCCGAAATCGATGTACTGGCCCTTCCCCGTTCGCCGCCGGTAATCCAGCGCAGCGATCAACGCCGTCGCCGCCAGGTGCGGCACAAGAAAGTCCGTGTACGCAATGCCCGTTCCGATCGGTGGTCCGTCGGGCCACCCCGTCAGGTGGTTGTAGCCAGCCGCCGCCTGCAGGACATGCCCGTACCCCGAATAGGACGCCCACGGACCCGTCTGCCCATAGAGCGGCATCGAAATCATCAGCACGTCCGGCCGGACATCCCGCAGCGACTCGTAGTCAAGGCCGAAGCGCGCCATCGTCCCCGGCGTGAACGACTCCGTAACGACATCGCACTTCGCAACCAGCCGCTTCACCAGCTCGGTCCCCCGCGGATGCTTCAGGTTGACCGACATCCCTAGCTTCGAGCTATTGAAGTTCGCGTAGTACCCCGAGTTGTCCACCCCCGGCTCGTCGTTCACGAACGGTCCAACCCGCCGCAATGCCTCCGGGTACGTCCCGGATTCCACGCGGATGACCTCCGCCCCGTGGTCCGCCAGGTACTTCGACACTGTCGGTCCAACACCGACCCACGCGAAGTCGGCAACGCGCAGCCCCTCGAACGGTAGCTTCAGCTTCTTCGTCATGGCTCAGATCACCATCCGCATCCGCAGCCGGCGAAGTTCGGTGTCATCCAGCCCGAGGAGTTCGCCGTACACCTGCTGATTATGTTCCCCAAGCCGTGGGGCTCGTCCCCGCTGCGCCCAGGGCGTCTCCCTCAACTTGAACGGTGCGCCCGGGTACACAAACGATTCGCCGAGGTCATCGTGCTGCACCCGCACCCAGTACTCCCGCGCCGCAAGTTGCTCGCTCTCGACGATTTCCCGCGGGCTGAACACCGGCGCCCAGCCGGCCCCCCGGCGCTGCGCCTCCGCGACAAGCTCCAGCTTCGGCCGCGTCCGGCAAAACTCCGCCAGCGTCTCCTCGACCTTCGCCAGCTCATCCGCCGTCAGGTCGACGACCGCAGCCAACTTTTCGCGCCACTCCGGTGTTTCGAACCCGTTCGCTTCGCCGGTTTCCGCCAGCCAGTCGATGATCGGTCCATTTGCCGGCCCGAGCAGCCCGCCGATCTGCAGGCACGTCACCCAGCCGTCCTTCGCCTCGTACAGGTAGCGCGTCCCGTACATCCCCCGGTTGTTCCGGCGCAGCCCCGGCCCGCTGAGATTTATGTTCAGAATGTCCCACGTCGCCTGCGCGTTATCCATCGCGTTCGCGACGGCCTCCTGCATCGACACATCCACATGCTGCCCTGCCCCGTCGTTCACACCCCGCGCATACAGCGCCGTCATCGCGCCCACCGCCGCTTGCACGTTCGCCTGCGCATACGCCTGCGGCGCGGTCGTACGAACCGGGCCGCGCTCCGGGTCGCCGTTCAGGTACATGTGTCCGCCCATCGCCACACCAACGATATCCGTCGCGCGCCAATCCTTATACGGGCCCGTCTGACCGAAGTTCGTGATACTCACGACCACCACGCCCGGGTTCGCGCGCGAAAGCGACTCGTAATCGAGCCCCAGCGCCGCGGCCTCGCCCGGCGGATTCGTTTCGATGACGATGTCGCTTTGCTCGACCAGCCGCCGCAGCAGCTCCCTTCCCGGCTCGAGCCGCAGCTCGCACGTCACCGACCGCTTCCCGGCGTTCATCGCCCACCAGTACAGGCTCGTGTCCGGCCCCGCTTCGCCACGATAGAACGGGCCGTTCTGCCGCGTCGGGTCGCCCTCGCGCGGCGGCTCGACCTTGATCACATCCGCGCCGAGCTCCGCCAGCAGCCGTGCACAGAGCTGCCCCTTTTCGTCCGCGAAGTCCAGCACACGGTACCCGGCCAGCGGCCCCGACGGGTGTGCAAGCGGCACACCTGGTCCCTCGTTTGTCATACGCGTGTTCTACCGGCTTCGCGGCCGGGATTCAAACGGCTGCCCGCGCCGGCGAGGCAACTCGCAGCACTTCGCCCGGCTCGGCCGTGCGCGCCAGTTCGAGCCCACCATCCAGCGCGTCCGCGATGGCTGCACGCAGCTCGTCCAGCCCCCAGCGCCGCTCCGCCGACGTCAGCACGACGTTCGACGGCTGCGGGCCTGCCCCCGCGAGGCACGCTACCGCTTCTTCGTACGAACCCGGCACCTCGCCGTCTTCGCCGCGCAGGAGGTCGGCCTTGTTCAGTACCAACAGCGTCGGCCGGTCCGAAACCCCAAGCTCCGCGAGCGTCGCGTCCACCGTCTGGCTGTGTTCGAACGCGTGCGGGTGCGAGATGTCGATGACGTGCAGCAGCAGGTCCGCCTCTTCGAGCTCCTCCAGCGTCGCCCGGAACGCCGCTACCAGGTCGTGCGGCAGCTTCTGGATGAACCCCACCGTGTCGGTCAGCAACACCGTCTCGCCCGTCGTTAGCCGCAGCCGCCGCGTCACCGGGTCGAGCGTCGCGAACAGCTTGTCCTCCGCCAGCACGTCCGCGCCCGAAAGCGCCCGCATCAGCGTCGACTTCCCCGCGTTCGTGTACCCGACCAGCGCCACCACGGGGATGCCCTGGCGCTGGCGCTGGCGCCGGTACAGCGACCGCTGCTTCCGCACGTCCTCCAGGTCGCGGCGAATCTTCGCGATCCGGTTGCGAATCAGCCGCCGGTCCGTCTCGATCTGCGTTTCGCCGGGGCCGCGCGTGCCTATCGCCCCTTCGAGCCGCTCGAGGTGCGACCACTGCCCCGCCAGCCGCGGCAAAAGGTACTGGTGCTGCGCCAGCGCCACCTGCAGCCGGCCCTCTCGCGTGTGCGCCCGCGTCGCGAAGATGTCAAGGATGAGCGCCGTGCGGTCGATGACCTTCACCCCGAGCGTGCGCTCAAGGTTCCGCTGCTGCGAAGGCGAAAGCTCGTCGTCGAAGACCGCCACGTTCGCGTCCAGCTCGCGGATGGCCTCCAGCACCTCGTCGACCTTGCCCTTGCCGATGTACGTCGCGACGTTCGGCCGCTCCATGCGCTGCGTCGTGCTCCCGACCACCGTCGCGCCCGCCGTGCGGGCCAGCTCTCCGAGCTCCCGCAGCGACTCCTCCGCCGGCAACATGGCGCCGCGGATGTCCGCGGCCACGAGGTATGCCCGGTCCACCCGGGCCGTCGTCGAAACCGTATGCATTTTCGCCATCGCGAACAGCGTATCAGGCGGGAGGAAGGCGCGAAGTGCTCAGTGCTAAGAGCTTAGTCGGCGACCTCGCCCGTCGCCACGCCCCGCATCACTAGCGTCGAAGTCCTACCACCCAGCACCAACCACTCCCTCTCCCTTCGCGAAGGGAGAGGGCCGGGGTGAGGGTTCGTCGTCGAAACCGTATGCATTTCGCCATCGCGAACAGCGTATCAGGCGCTGGCACGGCCACGCGCCTCCTGACCTTCGACGTCTGACAGGTCTTGACAAGAGGAATCGATCGGGGGCAAAGATCTCGCTTGAAGGAGGGAGCCGTGAGCGGTTTCGACCAAGGGCGTTACATTCACATGCAGAAGCTGAAGTCAGCCGCATCCGAGGCTCGAAGCGAGTCGCGCTGGGCCTTTCGAGCTCTGAGAGAAATTACAGCGTTGCCCGATGACGCCTCCCTTGAGGACGCGAAGGCCATCGCACGACGAGCGTTGGACTCGCTCGACGACTAAGTGTCTTGGATGCCGCTTTCGTCATAGTGAACGCGTATTAGCGAACCGCGCTACTACCTCTTCAGCACAGGCGTCTTCCAGTTGTTCTGCATCCGTCAAAAAGACGGCTAGGACCTCGATGCGACGAAGTTGGGTGTCGGGATATCCCAGATCACGCCGCATAGCGCGAAGGACATCTGCAACGTGGACCATGATTTGCTGGGGAGACAGGTTGGCAATTTGCTGATTGTAGATGTCCCAGTTGTTGAAGGCCCGTACTACCTCATCGGAACCCACTAGGAGCACTTGGGGGCGAAACTCCTCCATCACTTTGATAAGTCGTCCGCTTGGTGCGGAAGTGCGCTGGCCCTTCTGGTTGGAGGACTTCCGCACTCGATCCATTTCGTCGAATAGCGCCTCCGTAAAGGATAGATACAGATCGCGTCGTCTCTGATTGGATGCGAGCTGGTCCTGCTTGACGACGTCCGTCCGAACTGTG